>JAIOIK010000120.1 GCA_019912545.1 Ignavibacteria bacterium
GTTCCGTAATTGATTAATATTGTACTGTTTCATAATCTGGTTACTTTTGAGTTTATTTGATTGTTTGGTCACACAAATTTAACTCTTAAGAACCAGATTTTCTTTTACTTATATCTTCCTTTAGTGTCGTGTACTAAGGAATTGGTAAAGTACAATACGAAAAGGTACTTATTTTAGCAAAACCATTTTTTTTGTGACCCTGATGCTTTCAGTTTCAAAACTGCAGAAATATACTCCGGTTGGTAATTCCGAATTATTGAAATCAATGCTGTATTTTCCTGCTATCAGCATTTGGTTTACTAGCCGGGACACTTCTTTGCCCAGGATATCATGTACATTAACCCTGACAAATTGGGATTCAGGCAGATCGAATTTTATTTTTGTACTTGGATTAAAAGGGTTAGGATAATTTTGATATAATGCAAATTTATCAGGTATTGTTGATGAAATTGGATCAATACCAATTGTTTGAGAATATTTTATTGTAACAATATCAGTAGATGAGTTGCCGTTTTCACTTATACCTGTTACAAATACACTCTGCAGACTATCCAGACAAATTGAAATACCGTAATCATCATTGTAAAATTGACTGCCGGGACCCGCAAATAGCTTGCTCCATTCCAATTCACACTCTGAATTATACTTTAATACTAATAGATCATAACCCCCATTTGCAAAACCCATATGAGATGAACCAATCAAATACAAATTATTGTATTTATCAATAATCGAGTTTCTCAATAAATCATCCCTGTTAGCGGGAGAATTATATAGGGCTGAGTCAAGACTTACTCCATTTGAACTTAATTTTCTAACTGAGATATCATTGAAACCCTGTGAGGAATCAAATTTAGTGGTTAAGAAAAATATGTTTCCATTAATATCCTGATGTATTTTGCCCGGCAATTCATATGTTCCGTCAAGATCTTTTGGGCCTGGGTAAGATCTATACCATAATTGCTGACCGCTGCTGTTATACTTTACAATGAACTCATCAGAATAATAATCGGACCGATTGTGATGACCTGTAATGTAAACATTCCCTGATATATCACAAAGCACAGAACCTGGAGTCCCTGTAGTATCTGTATTTAGCAGATTACTCCACGCCAAAGTTCCGTTTGCATCATATTTTAATGTTACAACCTTAGACTGCCACCAAGCCGGACCCAATGAACATCCGACAACATATATATTACCGGAATTATCGAGAACCATGTCACCCGCCTTTTCAGTTGTACTATCTAACCTGTTATAAATTCTTTGCCACAACAGTTGCCCTCCGGTGCTGTATTTAATCACAGCCATGTCTCCACTCGTCCCAGTCGCAACAATATTACCGGCAATAAATATATTAGAATTCCCGTCAATCTTCATAACTCTTGGGGCTTCATAATTAGACCAACCGGGATTCCCGTAAGTTCTAATCCATTGCTCGTCACCATTTGAATTATATTTTATCGTCGCCCAGTCATATGTAATATCTGGCAATAGAGAACTGCTTCCGGTAACAAATACATCTGAAAAAGCGTTTATATTTAAATCATAAACTTCATCAATTTCGCTTGGATTACCATTATACCTTCTTAACCATAATAGCTGACCGCCTGGACTATACTTAAAAGTTACATATTCATACAATGATGATCTATCCCTACCATTGCCTGCAGATGTTCCTCCAATATATACATTTCCGTTTGCATCAGAAACAATACCGGCTGGTTCATCATAGTATTGAAACTGCCCATCAAAAAAACGTACCCATTCTTGCTGGACTTGAGGATATAATTCTGAACTTAAAATGCAAAGAAATACAAGAGATGTAATGAGATATTTCATGGTAAACTCAAAATAAAACTAATACATTCATATATTAATTTCAAGTTAAATAAATCTCTGTAATTTGCTATTATATCTAATAAATTAGGGAATTTATTATTACTGATTCTATTGATTAAAACGGGTTGCCAACAACTACAAATGCTCAAAATATGCGAGGCTCGATCCGACCCAGGTTTTTTCCTTGTTGAAATCTACTCCCATCATTTTTCCTTTGCTAAGGCGAACAAGATTGTTTACAAGGTATGGTTTGCCGTTATTATGGACAAAGAGCAATCTCAGTTCTGCCTTAGCCGGCTGGTCGGGAGTTTCAATAACAGGTTCATAATTTATTTTCTTTTGCAGAATATAATTTGAGCGGTCGGTGATGCCATCAAGAATTTCTTTAGTAACATCAAATACAACACCAGCGCCGGCAAATGAAAAGAGCGGCTTTAATACATAGTTTTCAAGATCAGTTGGGTATTCCTTAACATCGCTTAAAAATTTCGTTTCGGGGACATATTTGTTTTTGAGGAACGGAAGCGAAAACTTACTTATCCTGAAGAACCAGTTTGGATGCGGAATCCATTTCACATTCAGCTCATCATGAAAGCTAAAATTGAGTTTAAGATCAGTGCGTTTAGAAAGCTCATCAAATATCACTCTATTATAGATACGTTCAATGCGTGTCTTTACGCCATTGTTAGTATAGAAGAGGTCTTTGCATTCTTTCATTACATCAGAAATACAAACCGGTTTAACACCAAGGTATGTATTGCAGCATTCAAAGTCTATTCTTGTCTTTTGTTCATCAGGCTCTATCTCAAGCAGTATAACGTTATCAGGATGTGAATCTCCCACAACAACATGTTTCAAAATATCAAGGTATTCATCCGGCTTGTGAATATTAAACAGGCCGCCGTATCGTTCATCAATTTCGTAATGTTTGCGGTACATATAATTCTGCAGCAACTCATAGAAGAATAAAGATGAAAATCCCTGAAGCTCAATTAACTGCGGAATGAACTTGCCCGCAGGATCCTTACAAATTGCAAAATCAATTGCCATCATTTCAGGGTAACCCGGGTCATTCGGTACTTCCATGCCTTTAGGAATAGCATTAAGCGACATCTCTTTGTATTCATCGCTCATAAGGTAACCTGTAATAAGCTCAACAGCTTCCAGTATTTCATTTTTAAACTCTTTGCCAATAAAGATCGGAGTCTCGGCAATTCTGTATCCGATGGGGAAATCGTAAGTAGTATTCAGGTCATGCAGAAGAGCCCGGTATTTTTCCGGCGTGAACTCTGCGTTAAATTTTTTGCGTATTTCAGGTACCATATTTGCTTATAAAATGATTTGAGACTATAAAAACTTCCTAAAAAATTTTTTGCTGTCTAAAAAAACAGGAACGGTCGCGACCGTTCCCTACAATCACTAAATCATTTCAATTTTTTTAAGTATACAAATAAATTCTTCGTACTGCACAATATTTTTATACAAAAACACACAAACGAAAGAATTATAAAATCAAATCAGGAACTTTCCTTTATCCATCACCTGCAAATCATCAAACCAAATGCTGCACTCAACGCTTACACAATCTATGTGAGTTGTTGACTGCCAGTCAGCTCCGGTGTGCGTAGAATACGGGTGCCCGAATGCAATATGTATGGTGGGCAGTTTTTCGTCCTGCAATATATGGCCAATTACGTGCTTGCAGGCAATATTTGTGCCAATTGCGAACTCGCCAACGCGGTTGCTGTTTTCGTCGGTCATAGTGTAAGCAGTAAACTCTTCCAGTAATTCTTTGTTACTGCACTCCATATGCGTTATGCGAGAATCTTTAATATCAATACTAAGGGGAGTATTCTTCAGGTCGCCGTACTTCTGGCAGAGGTAGTCTCCAACAACGCCATCAACAACAAATTTGCCATTGACATTATATGGTGAAGTAAATATTTCACCTCCGGGAAGGTTTCCCCATTTATCAACTGATATTATTCCGCTTGTTTTAAGCCATTTTAGATTTGGTGAAAATTCTGAAACCATATCGGTTCCGCCATCGGACTTCACTGTAATAGTCTTAGCTTTCCTTGCTTTTTCTATAAGCCTCTGGCTTAGTTCATCAACCCTCAGGAAATCAGCGCACATACCTTCAAGCATTATCTGCTTGTTGATATTCACCATGTGCCCGTGGCGTATTTTGTACTTATCTACCACTTCGGTCATATCAATCCTGCTGCGAAGCTCACCGGTATGCGCAATTGCGCAGAATATACTCACCTGTGATTTTGCAAGATCATCAAGTATCGGCTTAGGCATATTTTTCAGCGGGCGTGGGGCGTAATCTTCAATAATCATCAGGCTGCACTCAGAACCAACTTTCTTAATTTCTGCCGCAAGCGCCGATGCGATCTCAAGGGTTTCGTTATCAGTGATGATGGTAACTCTTTCTTCGGGCTTCAGCCTCAAACAAACATTGATCGCGTTGTAAGCGCCCTCGGAAAGCTGTTTATCAAAATCTACCATTGTATGTGTCTGGTTCATGTATTAAGATTATCTGATTTTTAATTATTAACTGATGTTATGCATTCCCACGAAAGTGGGAATCTATTTTAATATCCTCCAAGATGCCACATCAAAAGAATTATCTGTAAGTCATTAAAGATTAATAATTTAGATTTTACCACTACTTATATTGAATTTTTGAAAGCACGATCAATTATTGGATTCCCGCTTTCGCGGGAATCCTGTGTAAGGTCAGTTATTAAACTCTCTTAAGTTAAACCAACATGTGTTTCTTCAATAATATAATCTACAACTTTCTTCAGGCCTTCCTGGGTTCCGTCCCACACCTTAAGTTGTCTATCGGCGCCGGTGCCGTTCTGCATCATCTTCAGGATATAATTCACTTCATCCCAGCTTCCCAGGTCATCAACTACATCGCTTATGAATGAAACAAGCTCCATAGCAAGGATCTTGAAATCAACTTCTTCCTGCTTGCCGAAATCAATAAGTTTGCCATCTATACCGTAGCGTGCAGCACGCCATTTGTTTTCATTTATCAGAGCACGGCGGTATATCCTGAATCCGAGGTTTTGCCTCATTAGTTTATAAAGCTTCACAACAACTGCCTGCATTATAGCTGCAAGACAAATAGTTTCATCAACGCGCATTGGTATATCGCACATGCGGAATTCAAGTGTGTTGAAATACGGATGAAGCCTTATATCATACCAGATCTTCTTGCCGTTATCAATGCAATTGGTTTTAATAAGAAGGTTTACGTAATTATCAAACTCGGTAACTGTATCGTAGTAATCCGGAATGCCTGTCCTGGGAAACTTATCAAATACTTTTACGCGGTATGATTTGAATCCTGTATTTCTGCCAAGCCAGAAAGGTGAGTTTGTTGATAGGGCAAAGATATGCGGAATAAAGTACCTGACTGCATTCATAATTTGAATACCAACTTCGCGGTTGGGGAGGCCAACGTGAACGTGCAAGCCGAAAATCAAATTAGCGCGCGCTGCTTCCTGCATTTCTTTGATGATCTCATGGTAGCGCGGATGATCTGTAATTGTAACATCATTCCAGTGTGTGAACGGATGCGTACCTGCAGCCGCTATCCTGAATCCGGCTTCCTTTGCAAGTTTTGCAAGATCAGAGCGGAGGCTGAATACTTCTTCTTTTGCTTCATGAATATTGCGGCAAACCTTGGTGCCAACTTCAACAACTGATGCGTGCATTTCGGGTTTGATCTTCTCTTTCAGAAACACTTTGCCTGAATCTACTATCTGCTGCATATGCGATACCAACGCCCTTGATTCAGGGTCAACCAGCTGAAATTCTTCTTCTATTCCTAATGTAAATATGGTCTTAGCCATGTTTTTTTTGATCTTAATTGCTCACAATCTATATATTAATGATAAATAAAGCAATATACCTGTTCTTCTGTAGCTCATTTTATAATTCCCGCCCCGCATCAAGTGCGGGGTAAACTCAGCAGGAAACTATTACTTGTAGCAGGTAATTAGTTCAGACACACCCCGTCTGCCTGCGGCAGCCACCCCTGCCTGCTTCAGGCAGGCCTCTCCCCAAAGGGGTCGTAGACAAGAGGGGAATTTTGTAGGTCAAAGGCATGCCTTTGACTGTTCAAACAATTATTTTGCGAAAAGAAACCATCTACGCCGCTTTGCTTTTCTTCTTTTTTTTATCCGGATCAGTTGATTCAACAGCCTTCTTAGTTCTGCTTACTTTAGATTTGGGCTTTTTTTTTACTGAATTATCATACATGCCTTCAACAATTAGTTCGTTATTGGCAGATGAGTAAATAAAATCTCCCCATGTTAAATTATTAAGCCCTTCTCTGTGATTCATAGCGCGTCGGATAGCCATATTTGCCGCAGCCTCAACTATCCATTCAAAATTCTGCTCGCCAACAGAGTTCACATCAGCATCGGGAGCGGGATTGCAGAAATCAATAGCATATGGAATGCCGTTTCTTAATGCAAGCTCAACAGTATTGAAATCATACCCAAGCGCGCGGTTGATCTTTAAAACAACATCAACAAGCATTTTATGTTTTACGGGATCAATGGGCGGGCCGTCTTTTACATATCTTAAATGGTGGGGATTGCGCGGTTCATATGGCATAACCCAAACATCCTGCCTATCAAGGCAGTAGATGCGGTAATACTCATCAAATATTATTTCTTCCTGCAACATCATTACAAGCTGTTCGGTCTCGTTATATGCTTTAAAGAACTCTTCGATATTGCTTACTTTATATACGCTCTTCCATCCGCCGCCTGAATGCGGTTTAAAATATGCGGGGTAACCTATGTAACTGAATATGCCTTCCCAGTCAAGCGGGAAAGAAAGATTCCTGAATGAATCCTGTTTTGTATCAGGTGGAAGCTGGTTTGAAGGAAGTATGACGGTTTTAGGAACCGGAATTCCGATCTTAGTCATTAACGCGTTGTTGAAGAATTTTTCGTCTGCGCTCCACCAAAACGGATTATTGATAACTGCCGTGCCGCTTGATGCCGCATTTTTTAAATATGCGCGGTAAAACGGTACATCCTGTGAAATTCTATCTATAATAACGTGGTATTTGAGCGGCTCGCCCTGAATGACCTTATCTATTAACACCTGTTCAGCAACGATATCAACATTCATTTCCTTTGCCTTGTGGTTTACTCTATCTATAAAAGCCTGCGGGAAAGTATTTTCCTGTCCGAATAAGATTCCGATTCTTTTCATTAATTATAATGACCCCTTAATTTATATTATTTTTTCTAAAATCCAGCCAAATTTGCTCAAAAATAAAGGTTTTCGCGGTTTTTGCTTGCTATAATTATGCAATTTACGAAAAATTTCGGAAAAATTAAAGGCAGGAAAATCATGCATTTTTCAAGTGATATTTTTAGTGTTTTTGGGAAATTTAAACGTGTCAGGTCTGCACAAAGTGCCCCTACGGGGAGGACCTGACACAACTAACACTGAACATTGGCTTTGTTTCGCACTCCGATCAGGCGATCGGGAGTTGTATGGAAGTTTGTAGCTCGAATCGCTGATTCGAGCGCCGAATCTTTGATTCGGCGAAAGAGGTTTCGAATGAAAATGAAGAGTTCGCAATAAATCCTGCGAAACTTCGTTTCGCACTCCGATCAGGCGATCGGGAGTTGTATGGAAGTTTGTAGCTCGAATCGCTGATTCGAGTGCCGAATCTTTGATTCGGCGAAAGAGGTTTCGAATGAAAATGAAGAGTTCGCAATAAATCCTGCGAAACTTCGTTTCGCACTCCGATCAGGCGATCGGAGTTACAATGGGTAGAGAAACGAACAAGGTGCTACTGAAAGCCCCTTGGGGCAGCCCCTTGTCTGGAAAAAATCACTACTTCAATACATCTATACATCTATATTATTTCAGCAGAATTTCCGCAAGCGGGATTTCAATTAAAGTAACAGTTGTTACTTTAACATCAACATTTTCTTTGTTTCAGCAAAGCCACCTGCAACCAGCTTATAAAAATAAACACCGGATGCCAATCCGCCTCCATCAAAAGTAACTTCATAGCTTCCTGGTTTCATTGTTTGATTAACAAGTACTCTAACCAAGCGGCCGGAAATATCGTAAACTAATAGTTTTGTGTCAAAGGCGTGCCTCCCGTCTACATTAGGAATGCTGAATTTTATCTTTGTTGAGGGATTGAACGGATTAGGATAATTCTGACCTAGCTTAAATTCATTTGGTATTCCGTTACTGATTTGTGTTATGCCTATCGGACTCTCAACAAGTTTTCGCTGGTAAACTCCGTTACCGTGAGTTGCGGCGCGGAGCATGCGGTTAGGCTCAACTATCTTCAGATCAAACACCATTGCATACGGCATGCCGGTCCTAAATTCAAACCAAGTATTTCCTCCGGTTGTGGAAACAAATACACCAAGATCATTGCCTGCATAAATATTCTGCGGATAGAGAGGATCAATACAAACCGATTGATGCGGTACATCAGGAAGATTCCCGGAAATATCCTGCCAGCTTGTGCCTGAATTTGTGGTTTTGTAAATATGCCCAGTGCCAAATCCGCCAAATGCCGCATAAACATTCCCTGAATTAAAGGGATCAATATGAATATCGGTAACATAGCGGTTTGGAATCAGCCCGCCGGATACATCCGTCAATGTGCTGCCAACCAGGCGGAATATTCTGGCTGTTCCTCCGGGCAATTGAACTGAAGTGCCAACATAAACAATATTAGGATCGGTTGATGACACATCTATAGATAAAGCCTTATAACCAAGCGAGCCCATGTTTTGCCATGCACTGCCGCCGTTAGTAGATTTGTATAGGTTTATTCCCCCGGCATACATCACCTGCGGATTTGAAGGAGAAAGAACATAAGGCGCGCTGAAACAATACGAAGAACCCGATCCGCTTGAGGGCGGGCCGGCTGAAGAGAAATTATTCACCGCTCCATCACTTGACCTTTTGATTGATGCATATGTATAAGAAATATAAGCAATGCTGTTATTTCCGGAATTGATCGCGCACCAGAATCCATCCCCGCCGTAAACTTTCCGCCATGAGTTTGTTCCTTCATATCTTGCAGTGGCATTATCCTGCAGGCCGCCAAGCGAGAAATTGCTATCAGTCATTGAATTCGCAAATCCGTTGTAGAATTGCGTAGTCTGGTAACCTCCGTTGCATCCAAAGTATGATGTGCCAAAATCGTTGCTGCGGAATAGCCCGCCATCAGTAGCAATGTAAAGCTTGTTTGCGTCTCTATAATTAGAAATTATTCCGTGATGATCGGCATGAGCATAATCGGGGCTTGAGCCTTCAACTCCCCCCGGAGGTACAACCTGGCCAATCAGCCAGGCAGACCAGTCTGAAACAGAACTTAAATTCGAGCCGCCGGTTATTGAACGGAAAAGATCAACTCCCCCGACAATTACTTTAGTTGAGTCATCATCTTTAATAAAAAGCGGATTTGTATACCAGCCCTGTGAGCCAAGATAGTTTGAGCTGGTTCCCGGTAAAAGCGACCACGTGGCACCTGCATTAGTGCTTAGGTACAAGCCAAGAGATGAAAAATCATTTGCTACGCTAGCTACTATCCGGTTTGGATTAGGTTTATATAATTCAATCTGTGTTTTACCACTCCATGCTGCAGGGAGTCCTCCAGTGAGTTTTGTCCAGTTCAGGCCGCTGTTAGTTGATTTATAAATTCCCACGTTCGCATTGGGAATATTGTTAGTCAGATTTCCAATTGATGTATAAAGAACGCTTGTATCCGCGGGATTGATCTCAAGATCAACAGCCATAAGATAATTTAGCTGCTGGAACCATGTCGCGCCTGCATTATTGGATCTCCAGATACCTTCGCTTGTTGCTGCATAAAGCACATTGTGATTCTTTGGATTAAAAATAACTTTCCACACTCCGCGCTGGCTGCTGTATGTCCAATCAAGTGATTTCGTCCACGAGGTTCCGCCGTTTGTGGTTTTCAAAATCCCAATTCCATACATGCCTCTTGTTACCCTGATATCAACTCCCTGGCTGGAATACTGCGTTCCGTAATTTTCACCTGTGCCAATGTATATAATGTTCGGGTTGAGGGAATCAATTATTATAGAGCTAACTGCAAGCGAAGGGTATCCAGTTTCAATATAACTCCACGCAGTTGCTCCCATTCCTCCCGATATTGATTTCCACAATCCCCCTGAAGCTGCGCCCATGTATATGATGGAAGTATCAGTGGGATGAAGCGCAAGCGATAGAGTTCTTCCGCCAATGTTGTTTGGCCCGAGCGTCTGCCATGAGTCCACACTGGAGCCGTCACCGCGCGGAAATTCCTGCATGTTATTTTTGGTATGCTCAAATGCAGCGAAGAACTTATCCTGCGGAATATCTCTATCCGGAAAAGCGCGAATTTCTGTAAGGAACTGCAATGATTGCAGCGCGCCGGAAGTGCCTTTCTCTTTTTCGCCTGTGTTCTGTTTATTACTGATATCAACATGCTGATTGCCGGAATAAAAAATGAAATAGTAAGCGGTAAATAAAGTAATTATAAAAAGAAAGAAGACTGTGATAATGTATTTGTTTTTCATAATGTTTTCATTTAGAGGAGCATTTAATTATAAGATAATAAAGGTGTAAATTCAATATTAAAATGCCATGATAAACTAAGGAAAAGGGTTAACCGCCTGCAAGCTCTCTAAGGTATTCCCAATTATATATCCCGGTATCATGTCCGTCTTTCCAGCTTAACTGGATTCCGTAATTACCTTTTGTTTCGGCTTTTTCAAGGATGTATGAATCGACAGTAGCTGGTTTTTGATTAAGAGGAACGTACTTATGCAGCAGGACTTCTTCGCCTTTACATCCGGCACACGGGCAGTTATCACGCAATTTCTGCGATGAGACATCGGCTTCAAAGCCGTCATCCATCTTAACATGGAAAGTTGTTCCGTCCGGGTTTCTTTTAAATTGGGTCAGGTTCATTTATTTCAGCTCATCTCAAGCATTTTTTGAATAGGCTTTAAGGCTTTCAATCTTATATTTTCATCCAGAGTGATCTCAGGTTTACCGTCTCTCATACACAGGTAAAGTTTCTCCATCGTGTTTAATTTCATGTAGGGGCATTCATTACACGCACAGTTGGCATTCGGCGGAGCGGGAATAAATTTTTTATCCGGCGAGCGTTTCTGCATCTGGTAGATAATACCTTCTTCTGTTGCAACAATAAATTCATTTGCCGGCGAACTTGCCGTGAAATTCAGAAGTGCGCTTGTTGAACCGATAAAATCTGCCGAGCTTAACACTATTTCCTCACACTCGGGGTGAGCAATGAGCAGAGCCTTAGGGTATTCTGCCTTAAGCATCAGTATTTTGCGTTCACTGAATGTTTCGTGCACTATACAGCTTCCCTGCCACAGGAGCATATCTCTTCCGGTCTTTTTGATGATATATTTGCCAAGATTTTTATCAGGTGCAAAAATTATCTTTTGATCCGTGGGTAATTGCTCAACAATTTTAACAGCATTTGATGATGTGCAGATAATATCGCTTAAAGCTTTAACAGCGGCAGAGCAGTTTATATAGCTAATAACAATGTGACCCGGATTGTCTTCTATGAATCTTTTCAGCAGCGGCGCGGGACAACCTTCTGCAAGCGAACAGCCTGCATTAAGATCAGGCAGCAAAACTTTTTTTGCGGGATTAAGTATCTTAGCGGTTTCAGCCATAAAATGTACACCGGCAAAAACGATCACATCTGCCTCAGTTGATGCTGCCCGTTTGGATAGTTCAAGCGAATCACCAATGAAGTCTGCGAGGTCCTGTATTTCAGATTCCTGGTAATAATGCGCAAGGATAACGGCATTAAGTTTTTTCTTCAGGGCAAGGATCTCTTCTTCAAGGTTTAGGGGTGATAATTTGGTATCGTTACGGGTAAGTTCTGCAGTTTCCATTATAGTATTATACAAGTTCCAAGAACTTCTCAAGCTCTATTCTAGCTTGTTTTAAAATATGTGCTAATGTAGATCTTTTTACAGGCTTATGAGCCGGAACAGTTAGCTTCAATACCTCAACTTCAGTGCGTTTTTGAAGCCGAATATGACTTCCTTTTTGCCGGACAACAATCCATCCATCACGCTGCAATGCGTTTACAATTTTTTGGTAATGCAATACAGGGACCTTGCTCACATTACCAGATATTTGGTTTCTGATCCATCTTTGATAATCAATTCGTCTTCAACAGGTTCAAGGTATAACTCAATTGCTTCCTTAATATTATCCATTGCTTCCTTTTCCGATTCACCTTCACTAATGCATCCGGGCAAAGATGGAACGTAAACGGTGTAGCCTCCGTCTTCACTTGATTCAAGAATTATTGTAAGTTTCATATTTTTATAATTTAATATTTCTTTACTTCCGGGTCAATTCTGTCATGCCATGCGTGGATTCCGCCAACGAGGTTTTTAACTTTTGTGAATCCCTGCTCTTTGAGATACATCATAGCATGATGGCTTCTGTTCCCTGTTCTGCAATAGACAATAAGTTCTGTATCTTTGTCTTCGGGTAATTCCTTAATTCTGTCTCTGAGTTCACTCAGCGGTATCAGGTGGCCGCCAATGGATGCTATCTTAGTCTCAAACTCTTCTCTCACATCAAGCAGAAAATGTTTACCTTCTTTACCTGATTTCTCTTTATACTCTTCTACCGATATTTCCCACTCCGAAAATTCGCTCATATTATTTTCGTTTTTGTTATTGTTTTGATTAGTTCCGCAGAACAAATCATAATCCAGCAGCGTTGTTATCAATGGATCCTCAGAGCATGAAGGACAGTTCGGATCTTTAGAATATTTAATTTCTCTGAAGGACATTTTTAATGCATCCAGTATCAAAAGCCTGCCCTTTATAAGCTCCCCTTTACCAATAACACATTTGATAACTTCATTTGCCTGAATGCAGCCAATAATTCCGGGCAGCACTCCAAGCACTCCGCCTTCTTCGCATGATGGTACTTCGCCGTGTGCAGGAGGCTCAGGGTATAAACACCGGTAACATGGCCCTGTTTTGGGATCAAAGAACGAGGCCTGCCCGTCAAATCTTAGAATGCTTCCGTAAGCAAACGGTTTACCAAGCAACACACAGGCATCATTTACAAGGTATCTTGTTGCAAAATTATCCGTTCCGTCTGCAATTAAATCGTAATCCTTAAGAATTTCAAGAGCATTATCTTTAGTCAAACGGGTATCATAGGTTGTAACTTCTATGTTTGGATTTATCTCAAGCAGCCTCTGTTTTGCAAGCTCTGTTTTAGAGTGTCCAACATCATTGGTAGAGTATATTACCTGCCTTTGAAGATTAGAATAGCTTACGATGTCAAAATCTACGATGCCGATTTTCCCAATACCCGCTGCAGCAAGGTACATGCCAATTGGCGAGCCGAGTCCCCCAGCGCCAATGATCAGAACTTTGGCTTGCTTGAGCTTTAATTGGCCATCCATACCGATTTCAGGAATCACGAAATGCCGGCTGTAACGCTCGATTTCTCCCGGGGTTAATTTATCGTTTATTATGTCTGCAGATTTTATCATTATTTCATCGAAATTACTCAATTTCCACTAATATTTAAAGCCACTTAGCAACTTCAGAGCCCTTTTTATGTTCAAATAGTTACTAATATTGGTAGATTGCAGTTAATCAGCATTAGCTATTTAGGATAGAAATGTAAGATAATAATTGCTATTTTTGCCGAATGCAAATTCTAAACAAAGAAAATATCATTGAATTCCTTCAAAAGAACAAATCATATCTTCATGATAAATATGGGGTGGAAAGTATTGGTTTAATGGGCTCCTACGCCCGTGATGAACAGACCGAAGAAAGCGATATTGATTTGATAGTAAAATTTAAAGAGGTTGATTACAGTAATCTTGTTAAATTAACCGCTTTCCTTGAAGAAGAATTTGGATCAAAAGTTGATGTTGTTATAGACGATAAGTACTTGAGCAAGAAATTTAGAGAGTTAAACGAAAAAGATACAATCAATGCCTAGTGACGAAATTGTCCTTCATAAACTTCAAATAATTCATGAATCAATTTTAATAATACTTGATCGCTTTAAAGATGTAAAGGAACCTGATGATTTTATGACAACCCCTGACGGCGTAATGAGACTGGATTCCATAGCTATGAGATTACAGAGTATCGGGGAATCTATAAAGAAGATCGATAAATATAGACCTAAGCTCTTAAGAAATTACAGCGAGGTCGATTGGAATGACATTATTAAGTTCAGGGATTTTATATCACATCATTATGATCTTGTAAATCCTGAAGTAATTTATAGCGCATGCAAAGTAAAGTTACCTATTCTGAAAAATACAATCGAAAAAATTATTAAAGATCTAAAAAATAGATAACACATGTCCATCCAAAACGGAAAAAAAGCAAGTCCTTTAATGAACAAAAGTAATTCCAAAAGAGAGTGGCTCGAGACCGCCGAAGGAATGCCAACAAGCGGAATGAAGTTCACATCTTTGAGCGGAGAAGACATTGATCTTGTTTACACTCCCGAAGATGTTGAGAACATAGATTACAACAAAGAAATAGGACTGCCGGGAGAGTTTCCATACACACGCGGTATTCATCACAATCTGTACCGTGGCAAATTGTGGACTATGCGCCAGTTTGCGGGATTCGGCTCACCCGAAGATACCAATGAGCGGTTTAAGTATCTATTAGAGCATGGGCAAACGGGACTCTCGACTGCATTTGATCTGCCGACATTAATGGGTTGGGATTCAGACGATGAACTGGCAGAAGGTGAAGTTGGGATTTGCGGCGTAGCGATTTCATCACTTGAAGATATGAAGATACTGTTCAACGGTATTCCGCTTGATAAAGTTTCGACATCAATGACGATCAACTCACCCGCAGCAATGATGTTTGCATTCTACTTAGGCGTTGCCGAAGCGCAGGGGGTTCCGTTCAATAAATTACGTGGCACATTGCAAAATGACATATTAAAAGAATACATCGCACAGAAAGAGTTTATCTATCACCCTGAACCCTCAATGAGAATAATTGTTGATATGATAGAGTACTGCAAAGATAGTGTCCCGCAATTCAATCCTGTATCAGTCAGCGGTTATCATATTCGTGAGGCCGGCTCGACTGCAGTTCAGGAACTGGCATTCACATTAGCAGACGGCTTTGCATACATTGAAGCATGTATTGCAAGAGGCATGGATGTTGATTCATTTGCGCCGAGGATATCATACTTCTTTAATTCACACCTCGATTTCTTCGAAGAGATAGCTAAATTCCGCGCGGCAAGAAAGATCTTCGCAAAACGGATGCGCAACAAATACGGCGCGAAGAATCCGAAATCATGGACGCTTAGATTCCACACGCAAACAGCGGGATGCAGCTTGACTGCACAGCAGCCTGAAAATAATATTGTAAGGACTGCCATTGAAGCACTCGCAGCAGTACTTGGCGGAACGCAGAGCCTTCACACGAACTCTATGGATGAAACGCTTGCTTTGCCCTCGGATAAAGCTGTAAAGATAGCGCTCAGAACACAGCAAATCATAGGTTATGAGCATGGCGTAATTAACACAGTTGATCCGCTGGGAGGAAGCTGGTTCGTTGAATCACTTACAAAGAAAATGGAGGACGAGGCAGAAGAATATTTCCGCAGGATAGATTCTCTTGGCGGCGTTATTCCTGCAATTGAAGCAGGCTTTTTCCAGAAAGAAATTGCAGATGCAGCATACCGCTACCAGTTAGAACTTGATTCCAAAGAAAAGATAATAGTTGGCGTTAACGATTTTGTTGAGGAAGATGAGAAGCTTGAAATTCCGCTGCTGAAGATATCCAAAGAGGTTGAGATAACTCAGGTTAACAGATTACGTGAATTGAAAGCGTCAAGGAATAAAGAGAAAGTCGCAGAGTGTCTTGCCAGCCTTGTTCAATCCGCAAATGACGGGACAAATCTTATGCCCAGGATTCTTGAAGGTGCAAGAAATAATGTAACTCTTGGCGAAATGTGCACAGCGCTGAAAGAACCCTTCGGAGTATATGAAGAGCAGGCAGTATTTTAGTATAATTTTCCAAACAAAGAATTATCAAACCCCTCCGGCTATTTGTGAGGGGTTTTTCATTTACTTTTAGTACCGCTCCCGATATAGACAGGGGCAAGCCTGAGAAGGCAGGTCACGAATGCTTCTTTTATATCCAAACTTTGAATATCATTATTTATCTGATACTTTGATAAATATGACAATCTTTCGCAAAACAATCTCAGCTTTTGAATAGCCCCGTGCTTCACAGTCTGTCTCAAAAGTACTTTGTCGGTAAATTAACAAAGGGCTCCCAATCTTCAGAAAATTAAGTTAAATTAATTTTCACACATTAAAAAGAAGAAAGGAGCCCCAAATGATACACGAAGATACGACAAAATATCAAAATTATGTAGGAATTGAATGG
>JAIOIK010000012.1 GCA_019912545.1 Ignavibacteria bacterium
CTGTTCCGTAATTGATTAATATTGTACTGTTTCATAATCTGGTTACTTTTGAGTTTATTTGATTGTTTGGTCACACAAATTTAACTCTTAAGAACCAGATTTTCTTTTACTTATATCTTCCTTTAGTGTCGTGTACTAAGAGCGAAACAGAAATCGCGATTACCCAGGGTTGAAATGTAACGAAGAACCCGAACCCACGGGGTTGAAGCGAAGCGGAAACCTCGATTTCACCGAGTTAAACCGTAATGAAAATCCCGGACCTTCGGGAGTTTGCCATTCAAAAATACTGAAAATTCCTTTACTATTTCTGATGTTTTTCTTTTCAATTTTACTAAACAACCTCTGTTTCATTTATTCGCAGGAAGGCGACAATCCTATGGGAGCTTGGAAATGGTATTATTCGCGGCGTGCCTATCCTTATGATACCATTCCAAGCGGTGCTTTTGAAAATGCGGTTAATCAGAGGTCAACTCTTTTTCAGAGTTCCGGTTACCAGGTTACCGGAACCAACTGGAAAGAAATAGGTCCTCTGCCTTATGTAGGTCCACAGCCTAATGCAGTGATTTTTTCAGGCAGAATAGCTCACGTTGTTTATGACCCTCGTGACCCAAATGAATTAGGTAATTATATTTATGTAACGGGTGCATATGGTGGTCTATGGAAGACCGAGGATGGAGGTTTAAACTGGCTAAACAAATCAGGAGTTTATCCAAATGACCTTCCCTCGCTTCTGGCAGGCGCTTTCACATTAGACGCCGATAGAAACATTTTATACTTCGGCACCACCGGCACTTTTAATACGTGGGTAGGAGCAGGAAACGGGATGAGAATATTTATGAGTACGGACGATGGTGATAACTGGGCTTCAATAAGCAATGGGATTGATTTAGGCGCATCTATTTATAAAATAGTAGTAAGCCCTAAAGACAGAAACGGTAATACCTTATTTGCAGCTACATCACTTGGCTTATTCAAAACTACAAATAGAGGCGGGTTATGGGCAAAGATAATCCCTGATGACGGTACTTCTTTGGTATGCACTGATGTTTGTTTTTCACCAAGTGGGGAAACAGTTTATGCAGTGGGTCCTTCAAGTGGCAGAACTTACCCATGGAATCTTATTTTTGATGGTATTGGGTATTGGAGATCGGATGACGGCGGAAACAGCTTTGATCCTGTGCCCCAATCTTCATCAGGCTTTCCGCATAATGCTGGAATAATAAATGGAAGAACTCTGTGTGCAGTATCTAATGCTAGCGGAGCTGAAGATTTAGTTTGGATTATTGACTTCCATGACTCGGTTGTAAATAACTTCAATTTTAGACCAGTTGAAGTCTATAAATCAACAAATTCCGGTCAAACCTTCTCCTGCAGGGGTGTGGGGCTCAGTTGGACTATAGAATTCCAACTCGTTATAAGTCCGAGTGATGTTGATAAAAATATCTGTTTTGCAGGTGCTATGTACCTATATAGAACTACAAATGGTGGCAATAATTCTGTAGACTGGGGGGAATGTGTTGAAGGTTATTGCGGAACACATGGCGATGTGCTTGCCCTTGATTTTAATCCATTTGATCCCCAGAAGTTAACAGTTGGCAATGACGGAGGAGTTTCCCGTTCAGATAATTCAGGAATCCAAGGAAGCTGGTATACCTGTAATCAGAATCTTGGTAGTCTATCGCTGTTATGGGGTCTTGCTTCAAGCACTTATGATGCAAACTTTGTTGCAGGCGGCTTACATGATTTTACTACATTCAGTTACAATTCTAATGCCGGCCCTGAGACTACTGAGTGGAACGCGGCAACTGGCGGGTCAGGGGATTGCGGCAATATGCTGGCATCTCCGTTTAAGTCAAAACATTTTATTAGCAACATACTTACCGAAAACCAGAAAATTTATTATTCTTCTAATGGCACTAGCTTTGGTGAGGCTGGGGGCTATGAGCAAGCATTATCCCAATCCATTGAAGTTCATCCTTTCACTAATCATCCTTCACAGCCGGGTGTAGTTTACACAGTAAGATTTGCCGGTTGGGAAAATATGAACGTGCATTTTCGTAAATCTACGAACTATGGGGCAACTTGGGGAGGTGACGGAAATCCATATCGCTCATTTGATAGACCGGCTTCGTGGAATACTCAGTCAATTGCACCAACTTTAATTGCAATTAGCCCTTCGAATCCAAATACAATGATTATGAATTTCGGAAACGGAAACGAGTTTTTTCAAAGTCAATCTGATGCAAGAAGCCGGATTATTAAGTCAGCAGATGGGGGTCTAACTTGGGAAGGTATTGATTATGACCCACCAATTGTAATAGGTGGTTCCAACGGTACCCCAGACCGTTACTTTTCTGACATAGAATTCGACCCGGTTGATGAAAACATTTTGTATCTTACTGTATCGGGTTATTTTTACCCAAGCACAAACGAAGGTCATGTATTTAAGTCAACCGATGGAGGCTATAACTGGTCACCTATTTCGGGTAATTTGCCGGACATTCCAGTGAATGATTTGATAATTCATTACACCGGTACCGGCAGTAGTAATAAAGAACTCATCATTGCCACTGACGCAGGGATATATGTTTATGATGCTGTAGAAGATAATTGGCGTGAATTAGCACTTGGTTTTCCGAACACACCGGCATTTCATCTTGACTACAACCGGCTTTCCGGGAAACTTAGAGCCAACACATGGGGCAGAGGTGCATGGGAGATACAACTTGATGGAACTACTTCTGCACCTGCGCCGCTTTATGTTCAGGATCAACTATTTATTACTGACAATGTTGTAAATATGAACAGAGATATTATTGTTGGTCCGGGCGGCAAGCTGACACTTGGGCATTCTGCTTTAAGTTCATTTTCTATGTCTTTTGCCGCTGATAAAAAGATCATAGTTCAATCCGGCGGAACGATTGAAGCCAATTCAGGCAATACAGTTACTCTTACTTCACAATCCGGCACTTGGGGCGGAATTGAGTTTCAGGGCACAGGTGCTGGGACGCTTAAAAATTGTACGTTCAATAATACCTCAACACCGATAGTTATTGAGAGTGACGGGGGTCAAAGCACTGAGCATCCCGAATTGACTATTGATAATTGCACATTCACTAATGCACCAGTTCAGATCACAAACCGCCCTGAGGTAACTATACAGAATTGCAGTTTTGCATACACCTCAGGTGATGCACCAACAGTTCTTGGAGTGCTATCAACAGGCTCGGATAATGTTGATATTTACAATAATACTGTTACTTCAAGCTCCTCTATAACAAGCGCAGGCATAAGTATTGTTTATGGCAATAATGTAAGCGTAAGGGATAATACAATTGAAAATATGGGCCTTGGCATATCGCTTTCTAACTCAGATGCTTTTGTTGAAAATAACACAATTACTGCAACCGGTGATCCGGGGGATAATATAGGTATTGGCGCAGATAACTCTTATTCATGCATAATAAACAAAAATACAGTTACAGATTACTTTTACGGCATTAAACTGTATTCAAGCTCACCCACAATGCTTGAAAACACAGTTGAAACGGGTATTACAGACGCTCACTGCCTGTACTTTGAAGAAGCATCCTCGCCCCGGCTGAGGCCTGATTTTGGAGGCGAAGAAATTATTTGGGACGCAGGCCAAAATGTGGCAAGAAGCACTGCATATGACGCCTTGTATGCATATCAGGAAAGTATCCCAGATATGGATTATGGCTGTAACACCATAGCGGCAGACAGGTTATATTTTAATGCAGATTTTTCATGGGCTACAACTATACCGCCCACATATTACTATATAAGGGGCAATTCATGGGAAGAACCGTTCAGTACAAGTAAGTTTCATATCAGCGCTGAGTTTATTTATTCACCAACCGGCTGTGACCAGGAAAGAGGCGGAGGCGGTTATTCTGAATTACCGATGCTAAAGGAAGATCCTGGCAGTACTGAACCACCTCAGCCGTTAATAGTAAACCACGGCAATGGTATTTATGATACTCTGAATACTTCATCAAATTCTCAAACATTGCCAGCAGATCAATCTCTGTTCATGCAGGGCATGAAACAGGAGCTATTAGGTAATTTCAGCAATGCAATAGAGATCTATAAAAATGTCATTTCAGAGTACAGGGATAGCTTAAGCGCAATCAGCTCAATGAAACGGCTTGTAAAATGCAATGACAGAATGGGTTCAGATTCAACTGCATATTCACAGCTAAGATCATATTTTCTGAACCTTGCATCAAATAATCAAAACGATACAGCTTTTGCATATATAGCCCGTGAGCTATCTACAAAGTGCCTTGTAAGGCAGAGCAAATATGCAGATGCAATTACCGAATATGAGAACTCAATAAGCGGCTATACGGATTCACTTCATATACTTAACGCAGAACTTAACATTATCGAAACGTATATGATCATGAATACACAGCACGGCGATGCAATGGGCTTTACAGGCAAACTTGCTAACTTAAAACCCTCAAGCACAATGGACGGGTACAAGAAACTGAAAGAAAAGCTATACAGACTAAAAGACGTTCATACTTCTAATACTGTGCCTGAAAAGTTCAGTTTATCGCAGAACTATCCGAATCCGTTTAATCCGGTAACAAAGATCAATTTCACTCTGCCAAATGACTCTAAGGTATCTATAAAGATCTATGATATACTCGGTAGAACGGTACGTGTATTGATCGATGAGTTCAGGGAAAAAGGGACTCACATTGTCACGTTTGACGGGACGGGATTGGCATCGGGTGTGTATTTCTACTCAATAGAAGCTGGACACTTTAAGGACACGAAGAAGATGGTATTAATTAAGTAAAGAGGAAAAAATATTTTAGGGCGGATCACGGATCCGCCTTTTTTATGTAATTCCTCATGTTTGTGATAAAGAAATCAATATCTCACTATCTTTATTCATGAAATCATTTATTGAACATAGACTTTAAAATCAATAAATTTTTCCTTAAATTTGCAGTTCTATTAATAATAAGCAAAAAGGTTTAAAATGATAAGCATTTTCATAATTTTACTGGTTTTGGTGGCATTACTCCTTATGGGAGTGGTTCTAATACAGTCCTCAAAGGGCGGCGGACTAGCCGGTACTTTTGGCGGAGGCGGAGCCGATGCTTCAATGGTATTTGGTGTAAGAAGAACGGCTGACTTTCTTGTTAAATTAACGAGTATCCTGGCTACTGTGTTGCTTTTGTTTTCACTGATAACAAATGTGATAATCAACAAAGGCGGCGGAACGAATGAGAGTATTATTCAGCAAAACTCCGGTCAGCAGAACTTCCCGCAGCCTAATGTACCAAATCAGTTACAGCAGGATCAGCAGCAGCAACCACCGGCAGATCAACAGCAGCCTAATAACCAGCAGCCGCCTGCAGATCAGAAGCCTAAGTAAGGTTGATTGAAGAGATAATATTCTTTTTATTATAAATGGATTGAATAAAATAATTTTGAAATTTTTTATAAGAGGTGCAGTTATGTTTTTACTAACTGCGCCTTTTTTGTTTGCCCAGGAGAGTATAACGCTTTCTCTAAAGGGAGAGAAGCCGGGTGTAAAAATTGATAAGATTGCTTCGCTCACTTCGTTCGCTCACAAAGATATATGGGCAGATTCACTCCAGACTGATTCATCTTTTACAAAGACCGCACCAAAAAAAGAAACTGCGAAAACATTCCGCATGAAGAAATCATCTCTCACCGCAGTACTGCTCAGCGCAGTGGTGCCGGGTGCTGGTCAGTTTTATAATGAATCATACTGGAAAATTCCAATTATTGTTGGGCTGGTTGGATACTTTGGATATGAGTACTTCAGGCAAAACAACCTGTATAAAGATTACCGCGATAGCTATACTGCTTCACAAACACCCGAAAATCCTTCAGGCAATTTAAGCCTCAAAACGCTCAGGGAATTTTACCGCAATCAGCGTGATGATTTTGTATGGTATTTTCTGATCGTATATACAGTGAACCTGATAGATGCATATGTTGGTGCGCATTTATTTGATTTTGATGTGAGGGAAGATAAGTTTACCAAACACGGAACTCTTGATAAAGAATACAGGCTGAAGTTTAATTTAAAGTTCTGAAAAAAAATCCCCCTGATCATAAACCAGGGGGGATTTTAAGATTAAACTGATTTCTTCATCGATCCTTGTTCAGGGGATTTCTGATAAAATAACAATCGTTATTTTATCAGAAGCATTTTCTTAGTTTCAGAGAAATCACCCGCTGTAAATCTATAGAAATAAACACCGCTTGTAAATTTCACAGCGTTCCAGTCAATAGTATAGCTTCCTGCATTCATATCTGCAGAAACGATGACATCCACAACCTGCCCTATTGCATTAAATATCTTAAGTGTTACAAATGCAGCCTTGGGAATAGCAAACTCTATCTTGGTTGCCGGATTAAACGGATTCGGATAGTTCTGCGAAAGCCTGTATGCATTTGGAACATCTGTTCCGTTTTGTGAAATACCAACAACGGGAGAAACATTAGAGCCGTCATAGAATATGCGGTCCTGGTTAGCGCCAACAAATACTATACCTCCTCCAAATGATGCAGCACCTGTACGGAAACCTGAAACATCCGGTGAGGTTGTTGTTGTGGGATTAATATTTGCAGTTACAATAGTTCTGCTAGTTGGAGGCAAAGTGAATGCCGAGGTATAAATAACAGTATCAGAAGAACCACCCTTTGTTACATAAGAGATTCTGTATGCAAATTGTCCCTCACTGCATTCAATCCTGCCTCTTTCTGAATCAAAAGTGAAGTTTGCAATGAAACCAAGGTTAGCCCAGTACGGTCCTGTTTCAGGAGTAAAATTATATTTAATTGTTTTAATTCCGCCGACTGTCTGGTTCCACATACAGGCCATTTCATTGGTCTGCCTGTTAACAGCAAGTTCAGGATCAACCTCAGGGTCAGAAGTACTGGAAACGTTATACTGTGTCCAGCTTGTTGCCGATCCAAAGTTTGAAAGTGAAATTCTTTGCAGTCTCAAATTTGGATTAGAAACAGTTAGATCGTTAGAAAATACCACATATATGGAATCAAATGCAGCTCCGTGCCTGTAATCTATATCGATATTTATATCATTATAAGTATTTCTTACAGTATCCTGAATCCAGGTTAAGCCACCATCGGTTGTAAGGGCTGCCCTAAGGCCAGTACCTACTCCTGTGCCTGAATTAACAAACTGGAAAGCAACATACCAGTATGTGGACCCATATGACCAGTAATAGTTATCTGCAACAATTGAAGGGTTAAAATGACCGGAGTTTGGCGGAGTAGCCAGGATCTGAACAATTGCCGGAACACCTCCTGAAGCATCGCAACTGATCCAGAACAATTCCCCATCCTGTAAAGAAGCATTGGAAGTTCTGGAAGCAGCAAAACCAAGTTTAAAATTATCCGCCGAATCTGCTATGAAAAAATCAAAAGAATGCCATTTTGTCGAGCCGCCCGGATTAATTGTAAGAATATACGACCAAGAAGTTCCCTGGTTTGTTGATTTCATTATTCTGAGTGAATCCCTGTTCTGCGATATGTAAGCAACATATTTATTGCCAAGAGAGTCAACTTCAAAATCCAGACCAGCCTGTGTATTATTTGCCGGCGGCAAATAAGCCGGAGAGTTTACAACTATATAATCACCTGCACCCCAGTCACTGTTAAACGGGGGCTGATAGTTTTGCTCTTTTACAGCATAAGGCATGTTTAGAGTTTTAGAATTGCCGGTAAATCTTTCAGGGTAATTTTGTTTTAATTGCATCTGCAGCTGCTCATAAAGCAGAACATTGCCGGATTTCCTGGCTTCAAGCTGCTGGTGCCATAACATGGCAAAGCCGGAATTTTCAGCAATGAATGATTGCTGTGGATTCGCTTCTTTGTAAATATCCTGTGACTGAGAATAGGAAAGTGAAAAACACATAAGTAATCCTATTAATACAATGAATGATTTTTTCATGTCTGTATCCTTTATTAGTTTGGAAAATATGTGTAATATAGCAACTGATATCCTGAATTAAAGCGCAATTTCCAATGATGAATGAGAGATCCCGATTTGGATTTAGTTCTGAAATTTTTTTAAAATTATTAATAAAGCATACAATTCTTATTTTGTGGCTTCATATATTCATCTGACTGACGCCAACCTGTTGCAGACAGGTCAAGTAAGTACCTGGTGTCACAATAAGGAATATATAAATGAAGTATATGTATTTCTTGAATTTATAACTCATTTGGAATATTATTATGATATAGCCAGATTTGTCGATACGACTAGCCGTTACCGGATTGGTTGTAGAAAATAGCTTCAATATCTTCATTGAGCAACGATACAGTAGTATTGATCACAAAAATCACTAAATTTACAATATGGGAATCCATTCGACAAAAAGTATTGAAAAACCCAAAAACTTAACAAATATGCTGATTATTATATGTAATCTGATTCGACAAAGTCGAAAATCTTTCATTAACAAAAGCTAATTACAAGTGCTATCTTTGAGAGAGGTAGTAAACAACAAAGCACGCTTCATATATTTACCCCCTAAGTCCCTCCCGGAATCCGAAGTCTAAGATTTTTCGCCGTAAGATAGCGAGGGCTTCATAAAGGATGAATGGGAGGGCTTGCTATTTTTAGTAAGTAAATACATTCACATTGTTTGATTTTGATCGAATTTCCCTGACAATGTTATAAACATTAGAATTTAATAATTTGCAGTTCAATTCAGGAAATCACCTATGATCTTCTTGAATTCATGCGTATTGGCATTGAATAGGCAATTGAGTAAGTCCCTTTATTTATGTATTTTTGTATTATTAATCTGAAATTTTATAATTAATTAAACTTAGGGATTATTATTACGATAATTCCTCATAAATTATATGGCACAAAGTGAATTTGATGTGGTAATTGTAGGCGGTGGAGTTGGCGGCTATTCAGCAGCTATCCGCGCATCACAACTGGGTTTAAAAACGGCTCTTGTGGAATCAGCAAGACTTGGCGGAATTTGCCTTAACTGGGGATGTATTCCTTCTAAGTCTTTATTGAAAGCTGCCGAAGTAATGCATACACTTAAGAAGTCAAAGGAGTTCGGTATAACATGCGATAACATAAATTTTGATTTTGCCGCAGTTGTAAAACGCTCACGTGATGTTGCCGATAAGTCCGAAAAGGGTGTGCAATACCTTATGAAGAAGAACAAGATCACAAGTATTTCAGGGTATGGTAAGTTAAAAAAGCATGCTAATGGAACTCTTATTGAGGTTAGCAAAGACGGCAAAGTAATTGAAGAGCTTATAGCGAAACAAACTATTGTTGCAACAGGCTCGCGGGCAAGGGCTTTCCCCGGAATGAATGTTGACGGCAAAAAAGTGCTGTCGTTCATGGAAGGAATTGTGCTTGATAAGCTTCCCGAAACAGTTACAATCATTGGCGCCGGTGCAATAGGTATAGAGTTTGCGTATTTCTGGAATGCATTTGGCGCCAAGGTTACAATTGTTGAGATGCTTGATCAGCCCCTGCCGGTTGAAGATAAGGAGTTAAGCGATGTTGTAGGACGTGAATACAGGAAACTTGGTATAAGTATTCTCACTGGAACAAAAGTAGAAAGCATTACAGTTGAAAAGACTGCTCCAAACAGCAAGACTGAAAAAGTCATTACAAAGGTAAGCGGAAAAACCAATGCTGAAATTGAAAGTGATATAGCTCTGGTCGCAGTTGGATTTGCAGGCAATGTTGAAGGATTCGGGCTTGAAGAGCTTGGTGTTCAGCTTGAAAAAGGGTTCATCAAAGTAGATAGCAATTACAAATCCAGTGTTGATGGAATCTACGCAATTGGCGATGTCAACGGCCCGCCATGGCTGGCTCACGTTGCAGCCGCAGAGGGAATTAACTGTGTTGAAAAAATCGCAGGACATGACGTTCCTGATATAGATTATAACTGCATACCGGCAGTTACTTTTTGTCAGCCGCAGGTAGCCTCAGTTGGCTTGACTGAAAAAAAGGCTAAAGAGCTTGGATATGAAGTTAAAGTTGGCAGATTCCCCTTTTCCGCAAGCGGCAAAGCTCGCGCAGTTGGTGAGACCGCCGGACTTGTTAAAATGATATTTGACGCTAAGTACGATGAACTGCTTGGCGCGCATATTTGCGGGCACGAGGCAAGCGAAATGATAGCGGAGGTTACGCTTGGCAAATCACTTGAGACAACTCATGAGCAGATCATTAGAACAATACACGCTCACCCAACACTTGCAGAGGCTGTTATGGAAGCGACGGCAGATGCATATGGAGAAGCTATAAATATATAGAGTCGCAGGTTCCAGGTTACAAGTATCAAGTTGAAAAAGTTTTAGAGTTAAAAGTTAGAAGCCACAAGTTAAGTGTTTCTGTTCAAAAGAAATGAATTAATAAAATAAATATTTTGAGTATAGCGAAGGTGAATTATTGATCCTTCCGCCAGTCGGCGGACAAGTCGCTTCGCTCGGGATGAAAAAAAGGAGTATTGAAATGGCATTAAAAGTTGGAGACAAGGCACCGGAGTTTACATTACCTTCATTTACACCCTCTTCTGAATTACAGCAGATCTCGCTTAGTGATTATAAGGGGAAGAATCTTGTTATAGCGTTCTTTCCGCAGGCATTTACTGGTGTATGCACAACAGAAATGTGCAATATGAGCGATAACTTCAATGCATACAAAGGCATGAATACTGAAGTTATAGGTGTTAGTGTTGATGGTACGTTTGTTCAGAAAGCATTTGCCGGCACGAACAATATCAATGTGCCGCTGCTCAGCGATTATAACAGGGTTATGATAAGGAATTATGATGTGGTTCACCCTGAATTTGCTCACGGACAGAAAGAAACTGCTAAACGTGCCGTTTATGTTATAGATAAAGATGGACTTATCAGGTATGTTGAAGTTACACCAACACCCGGCGACCAGTTGAATTTTGATGCAATCAAAGCTGCTGTTGCTGCATTATAAAATTACTTATTTATTTAACCGCCAAGAGGGCAAAGAAAAAAATCAATTAATATTTGTGAGCGTTAGCGAAGCAACCTTAAAGTGCAAAGAATACTGAACTGGCCTCAGTTCGCAAGTATTTATCAATATGAGATAATTTATGTTAAAAGTTGGTGATAAAGCTCCGGATTTTAAACTTACTGCTGATAGCGGTGAAGTAAAATCACTCAAGGATTACAGAGGGAAGAAGGTCATTCTGTATTTCTATCCCAAGGATATGACAAGCGGATGTACTGTTGAAGCATGTGATCTAAGAGACAATATCAAAAAGATAGAAAAGAAGAATGCTGTTGTGATAGGCGTTTCACCCGATGGCACAAAGAGTCACGTGAAGTTCAAAGAAAAATATGACCTTCCCTTTACATTACTTAGTGATGAATCGAAAAAGATGCTGGTAGATTTCGGTGTTTGGCAGGAAAAAAGCATGTATGGCAGAAAATACATGGGTGTTGTGAGGACTACTTATATTATTGATGAAAAAGGAAAGATCGAAAAGATCTTTGAGAAAGTGAAAGTTGAGGGACACGTTCAGGAACTTCTGGAGAATTTGTAATTACAAATTAAAATTCATTAACCAATTAAACAAAATAAATTGAAAAAACATTTAATTGTTTTGAGATCAGTATTTGTTTTTGCATTCCTTGGTGTGGTGATCGGCATGCTGCCTGCCTGCAATGTTTCAACGGCGAATCTATCGGATGTGAAGCTTTGCACTTCCAAAGGAAGCGACGGAGATTGCGCGGACGATAATTCAAAATTCCCGGCTGATGTGCAGGTAATTTACTGTTCAGCATCAGTAAATAACGCTCCCGCCAACACAAAGGTTACATTTGAATGGAAGCAGGGTAGCCAGAGTTTAGGTAAAGCCAATGTAGAAACATCAAGCGGTATTATCAGCTCGAATTTTACACCGAATACTGCAATGGAACCGGGTACTTATTCCTGCACCGTTAAGATCGAAACCGATAATGCAAAACCGGTAACAAAGGAATTTACCGTAGAATAAGTTGCGATTAGTTTAGTAAGTTCATTTCAAAGGCACTCAATTGAGTGCCTTTGTTGTTAGTGATTATCAGCTGAAATATAAATCAATTAATATGTTTTTAGATAAATCTCAAAAGCTTATCTTTGCGAATCATACTATATAATTAATCAAGTCATGGCAGATAAAGAAAAATTCATACAAGAGATAAATGAAGGCTATAAATTCAAGGGTGAGTTTATTACTCTTGGTGCCTCGATATTTGGCGGAGAAGTTCTAACAGGAACATTAATTAAACTTCCGCTTAAGACGATGAACCGCCACGGTTTAATAGCCGGGGCAACCGGAACGGGAAAGACCAAAACACTTCAGCTTATCTCAGAAGCGCTGGCAGCAAAGAGTGTGCCCGTAGTAGTGATGGATGTAAAAGGCGATCTTAGCGGGGTTGCTAAGCCCGGAATGGCAAATGACAAAATTACTGAACGTATGGGCAAGATTGGAATTGAGTGGAAACCGGAAGGTAATACTATCGAATTCCTGACTATCTCGAATGAAAAGGGTGCTAGGCTGAGGGCAACTTCATCAGAATTCGGTCCTGTACTGTTTTCCAGAATGCTTGAACTCAATGAAACACAATCAAGTCTTGTCTCTGTTGTTTTTAAATACTCTGATGATAGCCAGTTACCACTTCTTGATCTTGCTGATATGAAGCGTGTGCTTCAGCATATTCAGGAAGAGGGCAAAGCGGAGTTTGAGACCGCTTACGGGAAAGTATCATCAAGTTCACTTGGAATTATTCTTCGTAAAATTGTTGAACTTGAACAGCAAGGCGCAAACCAGTTCTTTGGCGAAAGGTCGTTCGAAGTTGAGGATCTAGCAAGGTGTGACCAGAATGGGAAAGGCGTTATATCGGTAATAAGACTCACCGATATGCAGACAAAACCAAAACTCTTTTCAACCTTCCTGCTTAGTTTGCTTGCCGAAATATATAATACTTTCCCGGAAGAAGGAGATTTAGATCAGCCAAAGCTTGTTATGTTCATAGATGAAGCGCATCTGCTGTTCAATGAAGCATCGGATACTCTGCTTGACCAGATAGAAACTATAATTAAGCTGATCCGCTCTAAGGGAGTGGGAATATTTTTCTGTACTCAAAATCCAACTGATATACCAAATGCAGTTCTAAGCCAGCTTGGAATGAAAGTTCAGCATGCACTAAGGGCATTTACTGCAAAAGACCGGAAAGATATAAAGCTGATCTCTGAAAATTATCCTCTCAGCGAACATTACAAAGTAGATGAACTTCTAACCTCGCTCGGTATCGGTGAAGCAGCAATAACTGTGCTGAGTGAAAAAGGGAACCCTACTCCGCTAGCTGCGGTTTTACTGGTTGCACCGCGCTCAAGAATGGATGTTCTTACTCCGGAAGAAATAGATGATATTGTAAATTCATCTAAACTTACGGCTAAATATAATGAAGTGATCGATCGCGAGAGCGCGCTTGAGATACTGAATAAAAAGCTTGCCGAACATCAGGAAGCGCAGGAAAAAGAAGCTGAAGAGCAGGATTCAAAAACAAAAAAGGCAGAGAAAACTACTGTTGAGAAAGTTCTGACGAGTACAACAGCAAAACAAGTGGGCAGAACTGTTGCAAGAGAAGTTACACGCGGTTTGCTTGGAATGCTGGGTATAGGCAGCACAAGAAGAAAGAAGTCAACAGGCTGGTTTTAGACGATTGCAGATTTCAGATTGAAAAATTGATTATAAAAATAAAATGTCCTCTCCGAAAACTAAAAATTTAAAGAAAGGGCATTAATTTTTATGAACAAGATCAGTAAACACAGATTAGACCTCGCGAAAAAAAATCTGGAGCAATTTAAGAACAAGAACCTTGTAGCTGCTATGGTAACGGGCTCAATTGCAAAAGGATACGGTGATGATAATTCAGATATTGATACACTGCTTGCATTTAAGAAAAGACTTACTCAAAAAGAATTTGACGCAATAGTTGAAGGCGCAAAAAAAAGCGGGGGAGATCTTTATCACGGAACCCCGGAAGAAGGCTTCGCTGTCTATTACTATTTTGATGGCATAAAGTGTGATTTTGGAGTAGGAACTGCTGAAGAAACTGAGCAGCTTGTAACTGAAATGCTTGAAAAGCCAGAAGTTGACCTGGTAAAACATCTTATGATAGCAGGGTTTATTGACGGATATGATCTTTGTGGGAATGAATGGATATCAAGATGGAGAAAAAAAGCCGTAGAGAATTTCCCGAAGGAACTGCAGATTATGATGGTAAATCACTTCAAAAAATTCTATCCTAAATGGGTAGTTGAAAAGATGGCTATAGAGCGCGGGGATAAATTGTTTTATGCAGAGTGTGTAAACGAGATAATCGGCAATATGATAGGTGTATTTTGCGGGCTGAATAAAAAATATCATCCTGGCAAGTTAAAAGGGATTGAGTGGTCAGTTGAGCAACTTGATATCAAGCCTATTGATTTCATAAAAAGATACAATTCAGTATTTGATATGGATCATCAAAAAGCGGTTGATGTATTGTATGAATTGATAAGTGAAACTTTTGACCTGATTGATAAACACTTGCCGGAAGTAAGTACAGAGCGCTCAAGAAAATTGCTGGATTTCAAGTTGCGAAAGTAGTCTTTCGTAAATGCAGCGCCAGTATTTCTGAAGTTGAATTAGAAATGAATGAGTAAAACGAAAAAAAAGAAGACCATACACAGAAAGAATTTAAAGCAGAACTTCTGGTCAAGGCGTAATATCATTTGGGCCACTCTGGTAGTTGCGGCAGTTGTTACAGCGTATTTTTTGTTTTTCAAAGAGACTTCAAATGAACCGAAATGGATCAAAGAAGGTGAAGTGACTTTTCTAAGCAAAGATGATAAAAAAGTTCTTTCTAAAATTGAAGTAGAAGTTGCAAATAATCAAACTGAACGGATGCAGGGGCTAATGTACAGGAGCGAAATGGATGAAGACAAAGGAATGCTGTTTATTTTTGACAAAATGGAAATGCAGTCCTTCTGGATGAAAAATACAATAATGTCTTTGGATATTTTGTTTATAGATAGTAAAGGTGTAATTAATACTATTCACAGGAATACTACGCCGTATTCAGAGAAATCACTTGCATCAAAGCAAGTATCGCAATTTGTAGTTGAAGTTGTTGCAGGGTACTGCCAGAGGCATGGAATAAACGAAGGTGACCTGATCGAGTATAAATTAGATCAGCAATAAGTATTTTACAAACCTAAGAAGTTTATTGCCAGTCCCGAAGCGAAAATTGCAAATCCGGCAAAGGCATGAGAGTATTTCTCCAGTTTACCAAGCGGCACTAAATTAACGCCCCATAAAGAAACGAAGACAATCGAGATCATTGTTGATATTGTCACAATACCAAAGACAATAGAAACTATAGTTAACCCGGCAATACTGTGCTGAGCTGCGGGGAACATCAATAGCGGAATAAGCGGTTCGCAGGGCCCAAGCACAAAAATTATGAATAATACCCAAGGCGTCATCGATTTCTTTTTTTCATTCTTATTATGAGTATGCACATGCTCGCCATCATGATTATGTGCATGAGCATTAAAAGTACCTTCATCTGTTACGTGGACGTGGCTGTGCGGCCTGTTTAGGTATGCTTTTCTTATGCCCCAAATCATATATAAAAATCCAAATGATATAAGCAGCCAGCCGGCTATTTCGCCTCTTGTACCTTCAATAATTTCGAGGTTTTCTAGGGCAATTCCGGCTGCAATTCCTATCATACCTAACACAACTGAGCTTAGTACATGCCCTATTCCGCAGAGAAAAGTTACCCAAAAGGTCTTGATTTTAGACCATTTTCCGGCTTTTGCCATCATAATAAATGGCAAGTAATGATCTGGGCCGATTAGTGTATGTATGAATCCTATTGAAGAAGCTGTGAGTGAGAGTATATATATTTCGCCGGACATAAATTCAGTTCATGTTATACAAATATAACCTGTAATGTACGGTTAATTAATGCAAAATTAATTGAATATCCAAATGTGACGGAAGTCATTGTATTATTGGATTCAATTATAGTATAATAAATAGTATTTTAGGATGATTTTTAATTCTAATATATCCTTAACACTAATCTAACAAATTGGTGCTAATTTTAACATAATCCGGATTATTAGAAAATTAAAAAATCATTAACATGAAGGAAAAAATTCTTGTAGTTGACGACGAAAAAGATATTCTTGAGCTGATAGATTACAACTTAACCAAGAACGGCTATCGTGTAAAAACAGCATCAAGCGGTGAAGAAGCATTGGACCTTGTTAAAGATAATGACTATGACCTTATTATACTAGACCTTATGCTTCCGGGAGTTGATGGATTTGATATTACAAAGATCATTAAGGCCGATAAGCAAAAAGCGAATATTCCGATAGTAATGGTAACGGCAAAAGCTGATGAAGCCGATAAAGTTGCCGGACTTGAAATAGGCGCTGATCATTATGTTACAAAACCATTCAGCCCGCGTGAGCTTCTTGCAATAGTGAAGGCAACTTTAAGGAGACGCCCGCCTAAAGAGGAAGAGGATAAACCGATAATTGAAAGGGGCGACCTTAAAATTCATGTTGGCAGGCATGAAGTTACAATTAAAGGCAAACCTGTAGAACTTACACATCTTGAGTTCAGAATATTGCTTGCGCTTGCAAAAAAACCGGGCTGGGTTATGACCAGATACCAGATAGTTGATTCAACAAGGGGAGAGGGAGTATCCGTAACAGACCGTTCAATTGATGTTCATATTGTATCACTCAGAAAAAAGCTTGGAGAGGAAAATGAATATATTGAAACCGTCCGCGGTGTGGGGTATAAATTCAGGGAGATATCTTAATTGAGGCAAAGGAAATTCCTTTGGAAAATATATTATGTATTGGCTGCATTTTCAATTATCCCTTTGATTGTGTTAGGTTTCTACGCTTCATCAATGTTCAATGATTCCCTTATTACCAATGACTCTGAAATATTAAAAGTGCGTACAAGGCTCATAAAGGATAAGCTTGAATCAATTCCTGTGGATTCTGCTGATTTGAATACTCTTGCACTTAAACTTGATAGTCTAAGCTCGAGCAGGATCACTTTTATTTTACCTAATGGCAAAGTAGCCGCTGACTCAAGAGAAGATGCATCTCATATGGATAATCATGCTGATAGGCCGGAGGTGATCGAGGCAATCAATAAAGGTATCGGAATATCACAGAGATTCAGTTTTACAATTAAAGAAGATTACCTTTATTCAGCAATGCCTGTATATGATAACCAGAAGAATCTTAAACTCATAGTAAGATCCGGTTATCCCCTCTCAGGCGTAAGGAAAGAAGCAAGGAATGCAAATATTGCAATTGTGCTATCTATTGTATTATTATCCGGAATAATTCTGGTGGTCGGTTATATCTCCCTGAAAAGTATTCTGAATCCGATAAGTTTGATAAAATCGGGGGCAGAAAGGTTTGCCGGCGGTGAGTTTGATAAAAAAATATTTCCTCCCGAAAATGATGAGCTGAAAAGTATCGCCAACTCGCTTAACATCATGGCACGCCAGTTAGATGAGAAACTGGATATAATTGGCGAACAAAGCAACCTCCAGAAAGCTGTTCTTGAAAGCATGAAAGAGGGAGTTCTTGCAGTTGATTATGATGAGCGCATATTGTTGATAAACAAAACAGCAGAGGATATTCTTGGAATTACGGATAAGAGTGCACATGGAAAAACTCTTCAGGAGGTTATCAGAATATCCGAAATTCAGAAATTCTTCAAAAAGATCATTAGCGAAGGAAATCCGCATGAATCTGAAATAATACTTCAGCATGAAAAGGAAAAGTATCTTCAATTAAGCGGCACACTTTTGTACGATATAGATAATAACGCACTTGGATCGCTTGTGGTGTTTAATGATATTTCGAATCTTAAACATCTGGATACGATCAAAAAAGATCTTGTTGCCAATGTTTCTCATGAGCTTAAAACACCTGTCACTACTATTAAAGGATTTATCGAAACTCTCCGTGAAGGGGCAATTAAAGATACTAAAAATGCCGAGCGTTTCTTAGAAATTATAGCCAAACATATTGACAGGCTGAACCTGATAATTGATGATCTTTTGATACTTGCGAAGCTTGAAGATAAACCGGATGAAATTGAATATGAGAACGAGAACATACTAAAAGTATTGAAATCTGTTATAGAAGATTTCGAGTTCAAAACATCAGAAAAGAAGATATCTATTGAAGTAAAATGTGATGACAAACTTGAAGGCAGAATTAACAAGAACCTAATGGAGCAAGCAATAGGAAATCTCATTGATAACGCGATCAAGTACAGCGATAAGAAATCTGAAATTGAAATAGGAGCATACGAGAAGGACCGAACACTGGTTATTTATGTGAAAGATTCCGGTTACGGCATATCAGAAGAACACATGCCAAGGTTGTTTGAAAGATTCTACAGGATAGATAAAGGCAGAAGCCGCGAAGAAGGCGGCACCGGGCTGGGGCTGGCAATTGTGAAGCATATAGTTAACGGAATGAACGGGATCATTGAAGTTGATTCCAAACCGGGATCGGGAAGTACATTTACTATAAAAATACCTCAGGAAAACTGATTAGATATAAGTCATTCTTAACCAAATCTTAACAATCTCTTAACAGTTTGTTTAATTTTTTAACATAATTTACATTAATTCCAAACAGGTAAATTATAAATTAACATTAATACTATGAAAAATTCAACTTTTAGGATGGTTCTTCTGGCCTTTGTTATGATCTCATTCACAATTGCCGGTTGTGCCAAGAAGGATAAACAGGATTCCAAAACTAAGAAGAACATAACGATAAAAGGCTCTGATACGATGGTGCATTTGATGAGTTCACTTGCCGAGGCGTATATGAAAAAAATGCAAGGCGAGCAGATCTCGGTTACAGGCGGCGGTTCAGGTACAGGTATTGCAGCAATTTTAAACGGAACTACTGATATTTGCGCCTCATCAAGAGATATGCAGCAGAAAGAAAAAGATGAAGCCAAAGGAAAAGGCGTTAATGTTGTTGAAAAAATTATTGCTTACGATGGGCTTGCAGTAATAGTAAACCCTGAAAATCCGATTAAAGAGCTGACAATGGAGCAGATAAAAAAGATCTTTACCGGTGCATATAAAAATTGGAAAGAGCTTGGCGGATCCGATCAGCCTATTACCGCTCTTTCAAGAGAAAGCAATTCAGGAACGTATGTTTTCTTCCAGGAGCATGTGCTGAACAAAGAAAACTTCGCACCATCAGTTAAGCTAATGCCGGCATCTTCATCTATTGCACAGTCAGTTGGTCAGGATAAATGGTCTATTGGTTATTTGGGATTGGGTTATACAAAAGAAGGTAACGTTAAAGTGCTGAATGTTAAGAAAGATGAAAACTCGCCGGCTATAACTCCAAATCATAATACTGTTTTGGATAAAACATATTCTATTGCACGACCTTTGTTCTTAATATTTAACGGTGAGCCTGCAGGAGTTCAGGCCACATTTCTTGAGTATGCGATGTCACCAGAAGGACAGAAAATTGTCGAAGAAACAGGGTATGTAACTTTAAAATAGTTTGAACAGGCAAAGGTTAAAAGCAAAGCTAATAAAGTACTTTCTGCAGAGCTGTGGTTCTCTTTCGATAATCATAGTTCTGCTGATTTTTTTATTCCTGTTTAAGGAAGCAATTCCGTTTATTGGCAGCCCGGGGATCACTGAGTTATTTCATAATGTGTGGAACCCGGTTTCATTCCAGAAAGAAGAATTCGGTATTGTTCCCTTAATAACGGGGTCAATTGTTGTTACTCTGCTTGCAATCATAATTGCTGTGCCATTTGGTATTATTGGTGCTGTGTATATTTCAGAGATCGCTTCCCCAAAAGAACGTGAGTTCCTTAAACCGTTCATCGAAATTCTTGCCGGTATTCCATCGGTTGTGCTTGGATTTTTTGGCCTGGTAGTTGTCTCGCCTCTTATCAAAGATGTTTTCCAGCTAAACAGCGGGTTGAATGCACTTACGGGTTCAGTTCTGCTTGCCCTAATGGCAATACCTACCATTATGTCAATTTCCGAAGATGCGATTAAGAGTGTCCCCTCTGTTTATAAAGAAGCATCTCTTGCACTGGGTGCAAGTAAGCTTGAGACAATATGGAAAGTTGTGGTTCCCGCAGCTCTTTCCGGTATAGTAGCTTCAGTTATGCTGGGTATGGGAAGAGTTGTAGGAGAAACAATGGCAGTTATGATGGTAACCGGAAATTCGCCGGTAATCAGTTTCAACCCGTTTTCTTCGGTGCGCACTATGACTGCCACAATTGCCGCTGAGATGGGTGAGGTCACAATAGGCAGTAATCACTACATGGCATTGTTTTGGGTTGGAATAGTGCTGATGCTAATGACATTTGGACTTAACCTTATTTCATACAGGGTTCTTAAAAAATATGGTTTGAGTGAGAAATAATCTTGAGTAATAAAAGAACAGGCGAGAAATTTATTTACATCTTGATGAGGGGTATAACTTATCTTGTAGTCCTTTTTATCGCTTATATTATTATTGATATACTTATACACGGGTTACCAACTATTTCGTGGGATTTCTTAACAGGTGACCCTGAAAAGAGCGGTGCAGAAGGCGGCATATTTCCCGCAATACTCGGAACTCTTTATCTGGTTGTAGGCACTATCGCTGTAGCTTTACCGCTTGGGATGTTCAGCGCAGTTTATCTTACTGAATATGCAAAACAGAATAAACTTGCGCAAAGTATCCGCATGGCAATTGTTACCCTTGCAGGTATTCCTTCGATCGTGTTTGGACTCTTTGGTCTTGGATTATTTGTCATTACACTGAATTTTGGATCATCTATTCTTGCGGGCAGTTTAACACTGGCATGCATGATACTACCTACCATTATTGTAGCAAGCGAGGAGTCTTTAAAATCAGTGCCGCAGTATATGCGTGAAGGCAGCCTTGCGCTTGGCGCTACAAAATGGGAAACCATCTATAAAAATGTACTTCCATATGCGTTGCCAGGAATGCTGACAGGCTCAATACTCGGTATTGGCAGGGCGGCAGGCGAAACAGCACCGATACTTCTTACAGCGGCAGCGTTCTTTCTGCCGGAGCTCCCCACATCGGTTTTTGACCCGGTTATGGCTCTGCCTTATCACTTGTATATACTTGCTACACAACATCCGGAGGCTCAGAAGATACTGCCTATGCAGTATGGAACAGCTTTAGTGCTCTTATTTTTGGTTGTTGGATTAAATTTAGTTGCAATAATTTTGCGAATCAGAGTGAGAAAAAAATATAAATGGTAGATATCCAGGCAGATAGTAAAGTTAAGGTCCATGTTGAAAACATGAATTTTTATTACGGACCGGTGCAGGCGCTGTTTGACATTAATCTTGATATACCTGAAAAAAAAGTAACAGCCCTTATTGGGCCCTCTGGCTGCGGTAAGTCAACATTTCTCCGTACACTTAACCGGATGAACGATATCATTGACGGAACAAGGATCGAAGGCAAAGTGATGATTGATGACAAGGATATTTATGACCCTATGACCGATGTTGTTGAGCTTAGAAAAAAAGTCGGGATGATATTTCAGAAATCCAACCCATTTCCAAAATCAATATTTGATAATATCGCCTATGGCCCAAGAATACATGGTGTTAAGGACAAGAACAAGCTTATGGATATTGTTGAAAGCTGCCTTATCAAATCTGCGTTATGGGATGAAGTGAAGGACAGACTTGAAAAGAATGCAATGGGTCTTTCGGGGGGGCAGCAGCAAAGGCTTTGTATTGCTAGAGCGCTGGCAATAAATCCGGATGTAGTTTTAATGGATGAACCAGCAAGTGCATTAGACCCGAAATCAACATTGAAAATTGAAGACCTGATAAACGAGTTAAAGAAGGATTATACAATTATTATTGTTACACATAATATGCAGCAGGCGGGAAGAGTATCAGACCATACGGCTTTTTTTTATGAGGGGAGATTGATCGAGTTTGGAGCAACAGAACAAATATTCACAAAACCAAATCAAAAGCAAACTGAAGATTATATTACCGGCAGGTTTGGATAGAATTAGCAGAATAAATTTAAGAGGAGTATAAATATGTTACATTACTGGCAGCGTGAAATTGAAAATCTAAAGAAGCTTATACTTAGCCTTGGAGCAATTGTAGAAGAACAAATTCAGCGCTCTATGCTTGCACTTGAAAGAAGAGACAGCGAGCTTGCTGATGAAGTTATCTCGAAGGATAGAGAAGTTGATTCGCTTGAAATTCTGATCGAAGAAGAATGCCTAAAAATACTTGCTCTTTACCAGCCTGTTGCGAAAGAACTGAGGTTTGTTGTTGCCGTCTTAAAAATGAACAATGATCTTGAAAGAATGGGTGACCTTGCCTCAAATATTGCCAAGCGTGCAAGATATCTTTCAAGAAAAGAAAGAATTGAGATAATAGAAGAATTTGGCATTGTTGCGGATAAAGTTCAGGCAATGGTTAAGAAAAGCCTTGATGCGCTTGTTAATACAGATGTGAACCTTGCCCGTGAAGTGCTTGCGGCAGATGATGAAGTTGACAGGCTTACAAAGCAAATGCTTAAAAGAACAATAAGTTTTATTGAGAAAGATCCTGAGCGAACAAAAGATTATTTCAGCATAAGATCAATATCAAAAAACCTAGAACGCATTGCAGACTCCGCAACAAATATAGCCGAGGATGTTGTGTACCTTTGCAGCGGAGAGATTATCCGCCATCAATCCGAAGATTTTAATCCCGAAGATGCTACAGAAGGCAGGTAATAAAAGGTAGTTAATTTTCCCGATCTGAACGAATATTTTCCTTTACGAATAATAACTTATTTAAAAATTCCATTTTTTTTGGTTATGTTTTGCAGAATCTTTATGCAATTTTAACTATAAATTAACCAAATTCTAACGGAATAGCTGATTTTTTAACAATTATTGGCTGATTTTAACTCAATTTTTACTTTCTTAACTTAATATGTTCAAGAGATTCTTCCCAAAACAAAATAAGTTTTTTGATATTTTGATAGAGCTTTCGGAGACCATGCTTGAAACAACAAGCCTGCTTGATGAAATGTTTGATAATAATGAAAACTTTGCAGACTACTCCAGCAGAATTCATGTATTAGAAAATAAATGTGATGACCTGACACACAAGGTAATAAGTGACCTAAATGATACTTTCATAACTCCTATAGATAGAGAGGATATTTTCGCTCTTGTAAATTCACTTGATGATATTGTAGATACTATTGATACGATCGCTTCAAGACTTTATATGTACAAGCTTAAAACACCGCTTCAGTTCGGGCCGCAGCTTACTGATATTCTTCTCATACAAACCGGCGTTTTAAACGATGTTGTTAAAGACCTGCAAAATCCAAAGCAGACTACAGAAAAGATTGTTAATGTTAAACATCTGGAAACCGAAGGTGATATAGTATTTAAAGATGCAATACTGAACTTATTTGAAGACGAAGAAGATGTAATTGAGCTGATAAAGAAAAAAGAAATACTCGAAATAATTGAAAGGGCTGTAGATAGATGCCAGAATGCCGCAACAGTTATTGAAGGAATCATGATTAAGAATATGTAATATGTTTGAATTAGTACTTGTTGTAATAATTATTGCACTGATCTTTGATTTTCTGAATGGGTTCCATGACTCGGCTAACTCTATTGCGACAATTGTATCAACCGGAGTTCTCTCTCCACAAAAGGCGGTGATGTTTGCTGCTTTTTTCAATTTTATAGCGGCATTTACTTTTGGAGATGAAGTTGCAAAAACTGTGGGTAAAGGCTTGGTTAATTTGAGTGAAGTTGATATTTACATAATACTTGCAGGTCTAATGGGCGCAATCTGGTGGAATATATTTACTTGGTATTACGGAATTCCTGTCAGCTCTTCTCATGCATTAATAGGAGGATACGGAGGCGCTGCAGTAGCAAAATTGGGTTGGGGAGTAATACTA
>JAIOIK010000121.1 GCA_019912545.1 Ignavibacteria bacterium
GTTACATTCTATTTAAAAGGGATAACACATGATTTCTCGTGTGATTATCCCTCTATGTGTGTATGCATGTGTAGTAATCGAAAATAAAATAGCAACAGGTCTTTTCTCCAAGCTGAGAGCGAGGTTACTAAGAACGATAGCCACCCTTACCTAGCTATCTCCTGTTGCTGTTTCAAATTTACTCATATTATTCAATATTAAAAAGTTTCTATTTCAGCATACCATTTGCCATAATCATCTTGATGTATCTTGAAATCGCCGACTTTGTCAAAAGCTACTTTTTTGGTCTCAAAAAGCAAGTCTGCATCACATATTCCTTTAACTCTGCATTTGACAGGCCAGTATTTTCCCTGTTCATTGTAATTACCTATCTGTTGAACATCTATTTTTTCAATAACTGCATTTCTTCCGCCCATGAGACTCCCGGCCCACGTAGGCGGTACTTCTTTTTTCAATTTTTCTTTGATAGTTGAGATTATTATTTCGTCTGTAATTTTTTCCGTTGTCTTCGGGGTTTGGGGTTTCCTGATTGTTTGGTCTGAACTGGATTTCGCCTCTAGCGCCGCTACTCTTTTTTCGAGATCAGCAAGCCGTTCTTCGATGGTCTTAGCTTGAGCTAAAAGATTGGGGGTGCTGATTATGATAATTATTGAGGTAATTAAACTTATTATTGTACTTTTCATGTTTGGTTGAGATTAATTTTATTTATTAATGTCTTGTGCTTCTGGTTTGTTATTTTTCCCGAAATTGAATGCGAACCCGATCCTGAATTCGAATCCTTTTATATCTATGGGAGATTCTTTTGTTTCGTTTCCATTAACTTTGAAAAACAAGTTTGGCGCGTCAAAATCTTCAGTGTCAGAGACTGCTTTATCATCATTATCCTTCCCGCTAAACTTGACGTTATTAGCCGTATAAATAGGAAATAGATAAGCGGCATTTAATCTTATTTGCAGCTTTTTGCTCAAATCAAACATAAAGTTTACCGCAGGCCTCAGCGAGACATAGGATCTGCTTAAACTGACATCAACATCCGTAAAATCTTTAAATCTTGTTTCATTAACTTGTATATAGACCGTATTGTTCACCAATTTGCCCATAGACCTGTCTGATAACCCGTAACCTACAGAAACAGTGGGCAAAACCGTAATGGTTTTCTTTTTAGTGACATATAATGGATAGCCCACGCTTGCATTAATATCTCCCCCAAAATATTTGTTTCCAAGAAACAAATTCAGCGTTAGATCATAGTAGATATTTTTCGTATGTTTAAAACCATCCACAGATGCGCCTATATTGTATATCATCGACCCATCTGCATCGATATTTGAATAAAAATAATCCGGGTCCGGGGATTCATCATGATATGCAAGCTGGATATTAGAGCTTTTAAAGTCCAAAAGCTTAATGCCGCCGAACACATTTACATATTGTGAGAACCCGTTGAATGGAAGTGCCAATGTTACTGATAGTAGAAGCAGGAAGCAGAATTTGTTTTTCATTCTTTCACCATTTATTTAATTTTATTTAATTCGTTCGCATAAATAAAAAAGGGGCGCAGAGCTACATACATCTCCATCTGAGGTACTGGTATACCCGTACACGAAGACATAAATAGGTGCGCCCCTAAATGGGACGCAGCCTATTTGTCCGCGTTTTCGTGTACTAAAAATTACCAGTTTCCAGATGAAAACACAGCAAACAAGCTGCCTTTAAAAATCTATGTTGAGAACGATGATGCTTTCTTGACAAATATACAAACAAATTTCGAAAATTGAAATTTTAATATACTAACTTGTTAAATTTTATTTAAAAAACTATATTTATCATATTTATTAAACAAAACATAATTTATTATGTCAAAACTTAGGAAATATACACTTTATCATAACGGAAAGAATGACAAATGGAATCTCTGTGATGATAAATCAAATAAAACTGTCAAATCTTTTAAATCCAAAGAGGTAGCAACAGCTGGCGGTGTGCTGAAAAAGGTATTAGGCAAGGATGGCGGTTCAGTTAAGATTAAAAAACTAGATGGAAAATTTCAGGAAGAACGGACTTACCCTAAATCTAAAGATCCAAAGGAATCAAGGGGATGATTTTTTTACAAAGACTTTAATTCTATTCTTTAATATTGAATGTCAAAAAAAATTGAAGATTTCTCCAAATTGAGTAGATTTGTTACTGTAGAAAACAGTCCTAGTCAAACATTAATTAATAATTACCCAGTTGCTGATTTCTTAGGTCTGACTCCCGCAGAGATGCACGATTTAATCTATGAGCCTTTTAGAGATGAATCAGGTTTTAAACTAATTCAGGTTAATGATGAGATCCTTAATCAAATTCCCTTTTTCCTGTTAGTAGAACATCTATTATTAATGATTTATAGAGACAAATCTCCGAAACTTACCCCAAGAGGCTGTTTATCTACAAAATACTGTATAGAATTACTTGAGAAAAAGTTAATAACGGAGTCTTTATTTGAAGGCAGGATCAGAAAACGGATTTTAGAAGAGTATTATCCATCTATTGAGTCGGCAAGACTGATTTTACAATTATGCAAATTAGTTGTTAGAAAGAATAATAAATTACAGTTATCTGAAATCGCTATGCAATTTTTACATGAAAGAAAAAGATTTGAATTATTCAAAAGAATATTTGAATCTTATTCCCATTTGTTCTCATGGGCATATTTAGATGGGTACTCCAGTGAAATGGTTGGGCAATTAGGATTCGCATTTTCTATTACATTGCTTCAGCATTACGGCAACGAAAGTCAGAATGTCTTTTTTTATTTTGATAAATACAAAAAAGCATTTCCACAGTTGGAATCCCATTTTCAGGACCTACCATTTTTCTCCGCTGAAAGACAATACATTGCATGCTACAGAGCCAGATTATTCGAAAGATTCTACGAATGGTTTGGCTTAGCAAGACAAGATAATGAACTTGATATTATGCACCCAGAAGGGAATATGTATTCAAAAACAGTTGTTGTCGATCAATTATTTTCTACCCCTGAGTTATTAAGAGATTTCATCTAAATACGAACATATTAATTAATTAGGGAATAACAAATAACTGGAAATTTATTTATTCCGCAATCTTTGAAAATCCACGTTACATACTCGTATCGTGCTCCCCAAAAAAATATTACCGTGTACTATCGATATTTCGACCTAATAATTATTGTTTCGCAGTTTCTAGTTCGAATTTGACCTCACTTTCCTCATCTGTAAATTTTTTACCAGTATTATAGCCGTTAATTCGAGCATTTTTTGAACCACCAAAATAAATTGCTTTAACGGTCTCTATATCTTTTAAGTCTTCAGAGACTATCATACGGTCAGCAGCACAACTTAGTAAATGTGCTATGGCATCATCAGTACGTTTCATTTTCTCTATGTCTGTATGTAATAATTCGAATCTTTCCTTATTGTCTTTCGGCCTGTCCCTTTCCACATGGTAAATGTATTTGTTATTAAGTGTAACGATCTTTGCGAAAGTTTTTTTGCTGTATTCATTTTTGATATCAGCTTCGTCAATGAGATAAACCATTACGCTATTATATGAGAAGTATTTATGCCAATATTCCTTTATCAATGGATAAACCTTTGGCAAGGCTTCTTTATTTGTAATGATAAATCTTACCCCTCTTATTTTTCTGAGCCGTAAATTCCGGAACCAATCCTTGAGGTTCTTGAATAACTCAATATCTTCATCCTTAATTAAACAGGAACTGGTGTGGAGAAGCTTCAAGTTTTCAAGGTGCTTTGACGCCTGTAACATGAAGCGCTGTGATTCATCTAATTCTCTTCTCATATAATTATGCAAAGTGTGTTCAATAACATTAACTTTCTTGCATGTTAGATCGCTATTAGCAATCTTATACAAGACTGTTAAATACTGAATAATGTCTTTCTTTGATTCAGTAAACTTCGCAGAACATGGGATATCTATTGGTATTTTTAAATACTCAAGTATAAACTGAGTTAATGGCAGGTCGTCATCATCAATACCAGCCAACGTATAATACAAAGTAAATATCTGTTTTATATCATAGAGTTCCCCGAGCACCTTTAATTTGTTTAGATCGGGTTTTGCGGTTTGACCATTCTCAAGATCAGAGATATATTTTTGTAAGATTTTAGGTGACGTGTTTTTGCTACGTGATAGTTGCTCAACATCTGCGAGCGTGAGTTTACGCTCCGTTCGAATATGTTTGAGGTAGGCTCCAAACCGGGTGACGTTCACGGTGTCCTCCTTTTTTAATTTAAAGACAAATTTAAATCCCCAAAAGGCAAAATGCAAGTCCAAAACGAGATTTTACGAAAAAATTTATGTCGAAAAAATCATTGTTGACATTATTGCAATTTCAGTTTTTGTAACGTATATTCGTGATGAGGCTTTCAAAAAGAAGTAATTTAAATTTCAGTTAAACTAGTATAAAGGAAAAAATGGCGACTCCTTGGGAACTTATCCTGAAAGTTGTCCATAACATAACAAACATAACTATTCGGAAAGGAGGTCCTAAGAAAATGTACACTCAAAGAAAAAAGGCTAAGAATTAATTCGCAGTTAATTCTTAGCCAAAACGGTTAGTGCCACACCAACTTACTTGTTAGGCCCTAATCTATTTACAAATTTATCATTCTAAACTATTAATGTCAAGATAGCCAGGAAAAGCTTTAACATTAGCCATTTGATAACTTGTTGGGCATATTACAAATTTAATTTTAAATTTAAAGAAAATTTGATATGAAAAATATAATCAAAATAAACAATGGCGGTTCTTCAAATATCGAATCGTCGAATTTGACAGCAGGCTACTTAACTACCAAGAGGATTGAAAGTTTTACAGCTAAGAATCCATATTACGAAATAGCATTTCCTTCCTACGTTTTTTTTCATGATATTAATGAAAAAAGGTTGACCAGAAAAATACGAATACATCCACTTACAAAGCGTTTAGCAATGTATGGCACATTCGGACTCGGTATGCTAATCATACCGATTTCTTTTGCTCTTGAAACACTGGATATGCCAGATCAAGAATCATATGAGATTTATGACTTAATGAAACGATACAAAAATCCTTTTCTTATGTTTATTATTGCCTACCAGGTAAAGCGCTGGCAAGAAGCTTCTTTAAAAAGTCTTTTGTACTCAGAAGATAAACTTAATTTACTTTCAGTAATTATTAAAGCCGGTCTAGGATTAAAAAGTGAGCGTAAAATACAACAAACTAACCTTATTCGGGCTGGTACGGAAACAGACGAGCAACTTGCTGTTTTCGATGCCAATCATATTGACCGGACTATTGAATTGTCAGATAAAACAATGTATGAGATTTCCCGAAGGCTTAAACCCCTTACGGATAGGTTGGTTTATAGACAGGTCAATTATAGCTAATAGATGATAAGATGAAAAACTGTTGTAAGAAGCCGCTGAATTTGAATACAGCGGCTTCTTTATTTTTTATATTATTTGATATTCATTATTATAAAAATATTTGAAATAGAACTATTAATAATTACCTTATATTGGATCTAAATATAAATGAGCCCTCCCAGCCAAACCTTTACAAGCTTGAAATAGAAAACCCTAAAAATGACAATACTACCACTTTACCAATTATGAAATAACCCAAACACCGGAATATTGATTTATTCCGTTATCTCTGTTAATGTAGTTGTATCATTTGCTCTTCAAATCACCTTACCCCGACCCGCAAGCCTCACAAAAAGTTGTGACGCTATTGTGCCAAAAAGGTGACGAAAGCTGATATTTAATTCAGGTAATTGAGAAATTCGGTATCTTAATTTTAAGCCAATATTACTCGAATTTATTCGGTTTTATTAATGAACGTGGAATTACCAAATAATGGTTCGATTCCCGTTACCCGCTCAGATTTCATTAAACCGGATTGTTTCCGGTTTTTTGATTTTCCTTAAGAAAATTTTAAATTTGAACGTTAACAGGCTTCAAATGTGTATCTCTAAATTGTAACTTGTGACGCTATTGTGACATTTTCCTGAAATACAGGTTCTAACATCTTAATTGCGTTTTGCAATACGGGCAGGTTTGGATGAGTATAACGTCTGGTAGTTTTAATATCCGAATGTCCCATAAGTTCCTGTATAGCAACAATGGATACATTTTTATCTGAAAGATGAGTGGCAAAGGTGTGACGCAGTACATGCCAGCTTATTAATCTTAAGCCTGATACTATACAGACCTCACGTAACTTATCCCTGCACACGTTGTATCGCAGCGGTTTTCCTTTACTGTCATGGAACACATACTTATAACTCCTTTCTCTTTTTTGCAGCATTTCAATGACGCTTGGTGTAAGGGGTATGATCCTTGTCTTGTTGTTTTTAGGACTTCCCTCAAAGCCCCGTACAATATTTCTATTTACGGTAAGTACAGCATCATTGAAATTTATATCAGACCATTGCAGGGCAATTAGTTCGCCAAAGCGAAGTCCGGTTCGTATTGACAGAAGTATCATATCACGCCACATATCATCTGAGTGTTGAAGTAATATTTTTGATTCCGACTCGGTCAGGAAATCGTATTCTTGCGGAGGTACCTTTAGTAATTTGAATTTAGGGACATCTTGCAGAATTTTCCATTCTTGTGCCGTTTTCAGACAACGACTTAGTACGCATAGGTAATTGTTAATAGACTTGGGCGATAGTTTTCTTTGTGCTAATAGATAATTTTTGTACTTTTCTATCTCTAACGATTCGATTTCAGCAATATTTTTTGTCCCGAAATACGGAATTAAGTTGCCATTCAGAATCGTTTTCCGGTTCAGGTATTCTGACGGCTTATTATTGCTTTTCACATATAACTCAAGCCATTTTAGGGCAATTTCTTTGAAAGTATGTGTGATGGTTTTTGAGATAGGTTTGGTAAGTGATTCGCCACGAGCAAGTCTTTGCCTGAGCAGTATTTCATAAGCTTGTGCCCCTTTATAGGAATTATCAGGACTTCGTTTGCGAATCCTATGGCAGTCAAAGGAAAAATCTACCCAATAGTTTTTGCCGCGTTTTCGTATAGTCATATTTATTGGATTGGCTGGTCTATCCGGTTCGACTTAAGATATACTAATACATCTTCTCGAAGTAACCGCAGTGAATTACCTATCTTAAAAGCAGGCAGTTTTCTTGAATCTATTAATCGGTACACGGTTGCAAGTGAAATGCCGAGGATTTCTTTTAATTCATGAGGAGACAAAAATTGCTTGTCTATTAAGTTGTCAGGGACAGACCAGTTTTTCATTTAGTTGTCAAGAATGCGATGCCGGGGTAAGATGATATATCCTATTGGCATCACCATCCTATCATTATTTTAAAAAGCAATCAAAGCCTCCTGATTCGACAAATCAGGAGGCTTTTGAGAGGGTTATTCCATAACCGAATAGAGCCTGTTTTTGAGCATTTTTAGGTTGTCATAGAAAGATCGTACGGGGAGTGTCAGCTTATCGTCCCAATAC
>JAIOIK010000122.1 GCA_019912545.1 Ignavibacteria bacterium
AGAATGCAAAGCTACAATGGTCAATAGTATGTGCAACGGTAAATTTGAGAACAATATATAAGTTTTGGGCAACTGGAAGCCTAACAAAGGCAAAAGAATGCCTAGAAATACATCGGGTCGCTTTTTCAATAAATTAACTTAGTCTTTTTTCGTTCTCAATTTCTTAGTACCCACAAAATATAGGTTTTGAGACAGACTCTTTAGCTCGTGGATTCAAAGCCAACCAACTTCGCGGCTTTAGCCGCAATTCCGAATATAATTGAAAAATATTAAACTACCTCCTTCGAATAAAATCCTCTAATTTCTTCCAATTTATCTATAACTGCATCTAACTCCAAAAGCTGCATTAATGACATACGGAATTTTGAAATATTTGGTAAACCTTTCAAATATCCCGCGTAAAATTTCCTGTGCTCCATTATTCCGCGCTCTTTTTTACTCTCGTAATTCAGTTTAAGATGCTCGATACATACTGCAATCTTTTCGTCAAGAGCTGGTTCACTGTATTTACCGGCTGCTAAGTATTCCTTTGACTGTCGGAATATCCACTGGTTATTTATTGCGCCCTGGCCAATCATAACAGCATCAGGCTCATAGTTATCAAAAACAAACTTAACATCTTCAGGTGTTTTGATATTGCCGTTTAATATTATGGGAATATTCACACCTGCATCTTTTATCCTCTTTACCCAGCTCCAGTCTGCCTCGCCCTGGTTACCCTGAACGCGCAGCCTACAATGGACGGTCAGTGCTTGTATGCCAATCGATTCCAGCATCTTCGCAACATCAACTATTACTATGCTGTCTTTATCCCATCCAAGTCTTGTCTTTAAGGTTACAGGTAATTTTGTATTACTAATTACGGATTCAGCTATCCGCTTCATCTTTGGCAGATCCTTTAACAGTCCTGCTCCTTCGCCTCTTGCAACAACATTCTTTACCCAGCATCCGCAGTTAATATCAATAAAATCGGGACCCGCATCCTCGCATATCTTTGCTGATTCAGCCATCGATTGTTCAATCCCGCCATAGATCTGAATCCCCAAAGGACGCTCTTCTTCTTTGAAGAACAGCTTTTCCTTGGCCTTACGGGCATTGCGGATAAGCCCTTCAACTGATATAAACTCAGTATAAAGCACATCAGCCCCCAAACGCTTGCAAATAAGCCTGAAAGGCGGCTCTGTAACGTCCTCCATCGGTGCTAAAACGATCTTATTCTTGAAATCCGGTAACATGAAGGCAAAAATAGTGATTAATGAAATAAGTATTCAGTCAATATATTGTCATTCTGAATCCCGATTTATCGGGTGAAGAATCCATAGACATTTCAAACTAAAAACTAAAATAGACCTTCGTATTCAGCGCCAATAGACCCGTATATCTTGCTTTATCTAATGCAAGTGGAGTGCTTCCCTTAACGGAAGTATTCTTGAAGTAGGAATATTCAATCTCGGTAAATGCATTCAGATCATTGAATACGCTGTATGAGAGTCCCGCTCCGATCTTGAACCCTGGCAGCACAGCGATTTTTTCATACCCGGCAAGTTTGTATGAGCTTGAATAGTAGTTATAATAATATTCTTCATAGCTGTAAAACTCCCTAACCCGCTCGGTTGATTCTTTTACAAACTGGAATCCCGCGCCCGCTTTAATATAAAAAGGAGATTTAACCCTTCCCATAGGATAAAACTTCATGTTCACAAGAATTGGTACTGCAAATAATGTCGAGTTATCGTTCTTATCTATATAATCCATATCACCTTCTGTTCCTGTAACAAAATCAGGGTCAGGCCTGCCGCGCAAATGCCATATAAAAGATGATTCCAATTCAATAGCTGTTTTATTGCTGATGAAGTATCCTAAATTCGCATCAAGCTGAATAGGCGAATACATTATTTGAGAGTTATCATATCTATCTCTTTCGTAATACGAAAAATTTCCGTAGTTATCGTAATAATCGGGAGAGTAATTCAGCCTGATCGAATAAGTCTTGCCAAACTCGCCCCCAAGAAAGGTAGAAACTGATGTGCCAAATCCAACGTAGAACCTGTCATTGATCTCTTTTTTATAACTCTGTGAGAGTGTAATCCCGGAGAGCAAAATAAAAAGTATTATGTTTTTCATAATAATTTCCTCTAAGTTATCTATGAGTATTTGTGCTGTGCCTGTACTTTTCTTTTAACAGCCTTAAGCTTAAAACGGTTGCGCCCATCATAACAATTCCTCCTGTCAAAAAAGGAGCGGCAAAGCTTACATAATGGTAAACCAACCCGCCCCAGCTTGGGCCAATAAATCTTGCAAGTGAGGCAAGCGACTGAGTTAAGCCCAATATCCCGCCCTGTTCATCTTTATCCGAGAATTTAGAAATAAGCCCAAGACCTATAGAAAGCAGCAAACCGTTGCCAAAACTCATAAATAATATGCTGAGCAGCAAGAGTACAAGGATATGATTTGAAAAAGGTATTGTTCCAAGTCCTAAGCCCATGATAACGCACCCGGCTATAAAGACTTTCCGTTCATCAAACATTCTTAAAATTGGTCGTATAATAATTCCCTGTGTTATAGCCCCTACCAGCCCCGAAAAAGCGAAAAGGTAGCTAACCTCTTCAATATCAAAGCTGAAACCGTTCTTGCTTTCAGCGTAAAGCTGGAATGTTGAAAATATGTTTGATATTGAAAATACGATCACAAAGTAAAGCAGAATCAAAAATCCAACATGCGGATGTTTTAGAGCTGTTACCAGTTTCAAAATACCACTTCTTAGACTTAAGCCGCCCATCTTCCTGCCGATGCGGACTTCTTTAGGAAGTGATTCATTAACAAACAAGAAAGTTAAGATTAGCGCCAATAGCGATAGTCCCGCAGATAGAAAAGTGGGAAAACCAAATCCGAATCTTTTAGCAAGTACGCCGCCTATGAATGGACCGAAAACAAAACCCAGTCCGAATGCCGCACCTATCAAACCCATGCCTTTAGAGCGGTCTTTAGGCGGCGTAACATCCGATATATACGCCATTGCAGCCCCTATATTTGCCGAGAAAAATCCGGCCAGGGCACGCGCGATCAATAAAAGGGCAATCGATTTCAATATTCCGATAAGAACAAGCCCGGTGATAATGTATGAAAATACATTTCCGGCGAGACCGAATATAAGTATCGGTTTCCTGCCGTATATATCAGAGAGCCTTCCCCATAAAGGATTGAATATGAACTGCATCAGCGAAAAAATACCGACAGTTAGTCCTATCAATGTTTCGCTCATGAATAGCTCGTTTTGGGCAAAAGTAGGCAATATTGGAATCAGGATTCCAAAGCCTAACAGGTCAATAAATACTGTTAGGAAAATAACAAATATGCGTCTATCCAACTTTTAAACTCTAACACCTTTCATTTTTTTCATAACGAACTCAAGAAGTGCAGCATTTCAAAATTAAACTATAAAATCATAGATCTTATTAGCCCATGACTTCAGTCGTGGGTGGTTCATTAAATGCCTTAATTATAACCGTTTTAACGGTTTATGCATCATAAGCGGTCAATTTGTGTTTGTTAACAAACTAAATATCTTTACATAAATTCTAGAACCTGCTCGTTTTTCGTTTATCTTCTCCCCATAAAAGCTTACCAGTTAATACTTTAAAGTAATTGCTTTCAAGGCTTTTTGCTATCTTTATGGTGTAAGGAGCCTTTCTTATTTCTATTGTTGCAGGTGTCTTCAATTTAAGCATTTGATTGCCGTCTGCAATAACATTTATCGGGACCTTTGAGCTAACCTTCACCTTAAATACACCACTATCCGGCAGTATAACCGGCCTTGCTGTCAAAGTGTGAGGTGATAAGGGAGATAGTATGAATACATCGGTTTTCGGGTAAACAATGGGCCCACCTACTGATAGCGAATAGCCTGTAGAGCCTGTTGGAGTTGATAAAATGAGTCCATCAGAGTGATAGCTATTCACTAACTGATTATTATAATAGACCCGAATTTCTATAGTTTTAACAATATCACTTTGATTTATAACAATCTCGTTCACACCGTATATTTTGCGTGCGGATTTACCCGAACAAGCCTCTAGTACAGTCCTTTCATCGCTCATAAACTTGCCCTTGAGCAGTTTGTTTATGAAAGACATAATTTCCCGTGGAGATGTTTCGGCAAGGAAACCAAGTTTACCGAGGTTTACCCCAATGATGGGGATATTCCGGTTGCCTACAAGCTTTGCTGTTGCAAGGAAAGTACCGTCGCCTCCAATAGAAATGATGTAATTACTCGTTTTAATAAGATTTGGCTCCTTAACAATTAAACGGCTTTTGATATTTACGCCAAATTTCTGCTTTATTTGCTTGGCAATAGATAGTTCAACTAAGTAATTTATCTTTTTCTTATCCAAACTCCGGGCTAGTTTTAATACTAACGCTGCAAGTTCTGGCTTATCTGTATTTCCGCGAATTCCAAATGTCATTACATTTTAATTTTATTCAGCCTTTGCTTCAGGTTTTTCTTTCGGAGCTTTTTTTGTATTATCGTTTTGTTCTTTCTTTACATCTTCAGTCTGCTCCAATTTGCTTGCAGCAGATTTCTCTGAGAGCTCGTCTTTTTTCTTCTCATCAATGAAGTTAAGCTTTAGCTGACCAAGTGTGTTCTCAAGATACTTCGTTTCATATTCACTTAAAGCCGGTCCTGTTTTCGCTTTGAGCATATCCAGTATATCAATTGAAAACTGCGCCTGCGCAAGGTCTTTTTCGGTCTTATCTGTCATGGGATTTTTGATCTTTCCCATAGCCATCATTGCCGACATTTCAAATGAGCCGATAAGATACATGAATAACTGTGTGTTTTTATCTATACTATCCATTTTTGTTAATAATTTTTATTTTGTTTTGTTTAAGAAATATAATTTCGAGTATTTCATCATAACGTGAATAGAGGATAATGTGCATAAAACCAGCCCCATATATCCATCCAGAAAACCTAATTTCAAAAAATACATCTTAAAGAATGAAAATGCAGGGCGAAAAATAATATCAAAATACGAAGTTGAAGCGTTTTTATTTTTTGAGCAAAGTTCTTGTGCAGAAAGCGTTGTGTACCGGTTCATCTTATTTGTATAATGCTCAAAATCACGATCGGTATAATGAAGCAATTCGTTATTTAGTTTTGATGCAGTGCCTTTGTAATTGGTTTTTTCGTGTACTTTTGCAGCATCAAACTTAATGTTTGCTGTTCTTCTGAATAACCTTAAAGTATAGTCCGGGTACCAGCCGGAGTGCTTTATGAACTTACTTATAAAAAAACTCTTGCGGTTGATCAAATAAGCATCATCAGCATCTTTCCTGCTGGTAATTTGCAGTATCTCTTCTTTTAGTTCGGTGGTAACCCTTTCATCGGCATCCAGCCAGATGATCCACTCACCCTTAGCCTTCTCTATTCCAACATTCCGCTTCAGGCCATAGGGGATATTATCAATTACAAAAACTTTATCCGTAAATTCTTTTGCGATATTAACTGTAGCATCAGTACTGCCGGAATCAATAACAATAATTTCGTCCGTCCATTTAAGGGTCTCTAAGCATTCCTTTATATTGGATTCTTCATTATATGTAATTACTATAGAACTGATCATCAAACAGCATTAACCTTTGCAATTGAATTCAGCCTGTGGGATATAAACCCTAAAGCAAGCGTAAACCAGAATACTGCAGCATACTCAGCGTCTCCGAAATTCCATTCAGTTAGTCCGCTTATTTGCATTGCAGCCATTGACGTGATAGACGTCAAGACAAGAAGGCTGAGAAATCCATTCTTACGGGTTTTAAAATAAGTTTTTATACTCTTTATGAATATATAAAACATCACAAGCAGCCATGTCATCAAGCCAACCGCTCCAAAGCTGACAAGTATCTGGAAAACATTGCTATGCATATGTGACCCTTCACCATGAAATTCAGGTGTTTTGTACGTTCTGTATACCCTGTTGTTATCTAAATCACCAACACCAAGTAAAGGGTGATCTTTAATGATTTTCATCCCCGTATCCCACATAATAAACCTGTTCCTGTTACTTGGGTGATTAAGCTCTAAAATACTGTTCATTCTTTCTGTAACCGGCGCTGGCGCGAAAAGCAGAAATAAAACAACAAACGCTATCAGACCGCCCAAAAAATACCTGTTCTTGAGTGCTCCAATAATTATTAAGCCTGCCATTAAACCCAGTATTGCATTACGTGCATTAGTAAGGTAGTATGTCAAAAGAATTGGAAAACTAAGCAGGGCAAGGAATATCTTGTTCATTATATAATCTTTCTTAACAAGCAAAAAGGGGATTGTTAGAAGCAGCACAGTCATTTTGATTTCACCGCTAGTGATTGCATAGCCAAAATATCCAAGCCTGAATTCCGAGAGCGGGCGGTTGAGTATGGTCTTAATATCGAATGCAAATAAAGAGAGCTCTAATGAAGATACAATTGCCGTGAAAATTATGAATATCTTAATGAATAGTTTTAGCTCGCCTTCACTTTTGATAAATAATATTGCAGCGAAGAAAATTATGTAAATCGATATCTTTCTGTAAATATTATCAAGCGATTCCATTGGTGTAGATGAATAGAGCGAAGAAATGATCTGTGCTGTAATAAATAAACCAAACAGTATTAAAAGGGTTCTATCAATGTGCAGGTCAGTGCGGCTTAATACAAGCCTGAAGGAAGTAAGAATTATCAATCCGCCAATTCCAAACGAAGAAGCAGCAATACTTAACTGAGAAGTAATAACTGCAACTCCAAGGAATATCAGCATCAGGCTATCTGTATATTTAATTGCTTTATCTTTACTTGTAGTCGTCATATCTTAATGCATCAGATCTTTTTCTGCAGTTTAAGGAGCTTCAGGTTTGTAAGCATTGTTCGCAGCATCCGCTCCATACCCCTGAAATATAACGGAGCAGATTTTTCGTTTTTTGAAAATATTCCGCGAAAGAAAGCTAAATAAGATCTGACAAAAACGCCTGCTTTAGATACTTGATGACCCTTTTCAAACAGAAGTCTTGCTTCGTCTGTTGAGTTGAGGTTGATCTTCTCAATTGCCTCTGCTAAGTTATGTTTGCCGGAATTACTCAAAATATTTTACTTTATTCATTTAACCAAATTGCATTTCGTAAAGCTTGCTGTAAATGCCGTCTTTGCTTTCCATTAATTCTTCATGCGTGCCCACTACTGAAATCCTGCCGTCATCAATTACCACTATTCTGTCAGCGTTTCTGATTGTGGAGAGCCTGTGCGCTATAACAATAGAAGTTCTGTTCATCATGAGTCTTTCAATTGCTTCCTGGATCAGGTTTTCTGATTCCGAGTCAAGTGAGCTTGTCGCCTCATCAAGTATCATTATCGGCGCGTTCTTAAGCAGTGCACGGGCTATTGCAATTCTCTGTTTCTGCCCTCCGGAAAGCCTTAAGCCGCGCTCTCCGATCTCAGTATCATATCCACGTTCGGTTTCAAGAATAAAATCATGTGCATTCGCGCTTTTTGCTGCCTTAATAATTTTCTCCATGGGAATATCTTCCCTGCCATAGGCAATGTTGTTTCTAATCGTATCGTTAAAGAGGATTATCTCCTGTGTAACAATGCCAAACATTTTGCGGAGTGAATCCAGCTTGAGATTCTTTATATTTACGCCGTCAATATATATCCCCCCTTTAGAGACATCATAGAACCTCGGTAAAAGGTCAACCATTGTTGATTTGCCAGCTCCGCTAAGTCCAACAATTGCAATGTTCTCATTCTTATTAATCTTAAGGTCAATATCTTCCAGTATCATCCTATCATCTGTATCGTATGTAAACCCAACATCCCTGAATTCTATTTTGCTCTCAAAGTTCTGTTTAACCACTGAATCCTCAGTATCAAAGATCTCAGGCTTCGCATCCAGAATCTCAAAAATACGGTTTGCCGGGCCGTGTGATTCCTGCATCTTATTTACTACTGCGCCAAGATCTTTTATGGGAGCCATTAGCTGGAAAATTATCAGCAGGAATCCGATGAATTCCTCAGGGGCAAGGCTGCTGCCTGAAAAAATCTCCTTCCCCGCATACCAAATTATAAACACTCCAAGCGCCACGCTTACAACCTCTGTTAACGGCCGGTTTAGATTTGAGTAAATTGCGCCTTTCATAAGGGAACGGAAGTAGTCAACAAGTTTTCTCTCAAATCTCCTGTTCTCAAAGCGCTCCATCGAAAAAGCGCGGATTATCTTGCCGCCGTAGATATTTTCGGATATTACGGAAGTGAATTCGCCAAGTGATTCCTGAACGCGAATACCGTATTTTTTCAGCTTCTTTCCCAGGAAAGCGATAAGAATAACTGATACCGGAACCGATATCATCGAAATTAGCGTAAGCTTCCAGCTTATGAAAAATGCCATCAGGAGGAAAGTGATTATCATTATCGGCTGCTTAATAAGATCAGTAAAGGTTATATAGACTGTATTCTGTATTGCGTTAACGTCAGAAATAAAGCGCGAAACTATATCACCGGAACGGCGCTGATTGAAATATTTCAGTGAGAGAGAATTGAACTTATGGAACATCCTGCGGCGTATATCGGTAACAAGCTTCTTTTCAACATATTGCGTTAGGGTTGACTGCATAAAGGCAAAAATGTTCTTCAGAAGATACGCACTAAAGAGAAGTATGCATACCTTTATAAGAGAGTTGTATTTATCACCCCCGGAAAATATATAACTATCCAGAACCTGTCGCAGGCTGTCAAAAAAGTTTTTCGCCGGAAGTATGGAAATATCCGTAGGCGTATTGGTGAACAGCGTTTTCAAGAGGGGAATAGAAAGATATATGGAAGCCGCATTGCTTAAAGAGTACAAAATAACTAGTATTACTGCAATTAAGAGTAAATGCCTGTAAGGCTTAAGCAGTTTGGCTAAGCGGAAATATTGTTTCATTATGGTAAAAATACTCCGAATTACCTTAATATAAAATGGTATTCAAAGTAATATGTCAATTGATGCATTGGTAGACTACAAAAGTCTTTGAGACTTCTGTAGTCTGTTTGCAGTTAATTCAGGTTCTCTGGACCTGACTTGTCAGACTTAGTCTGTCGAACATGTGTTAAAGTTGGTAGTTTGTTTTCAATGATTTGACTTTCATCCTGCGGTAGGGAACGCATTTCAACATCAATCTGCCTGTGAGATAAACTTTCAATTCTTAAAATAATTCTCATTCCCAACAATCGCTCAAATGCGTTCCCTACGTGAGGTTATCAATTGTATTCCAGACTACAAAAGTCTTTAAGACTTCTGTAGTTTTTTTTCATTGAGTGTTATGCGTCAGGTCCGCACGAAGTGCACCTTCGGGGAGGACCTGAGGCGACGGGGAATTTATTGTTAACTAATTGTACTCTGCAGAGTCTCCCGCCACCTGCCGGGGACTCTGCAAACGAAGATGAAGTGTATTGTTTACTCTTCGTTTGTATCCTGCGTGTATTGTTCAACGATAAATTATTTGCATTTTTGAAAATAAATAAAGATATTAAACGATTGATCTACAGTTTTTATAAACTTAATTCGGGAAAATGAAGCATAAACTATCATTTGTATCCTTTTTTTTGATTTTGTTTCTACTTGTTTCCTCCACAGCTTATTCGTATCCAAAGTTTGCTGCCTTAACAGGCGAAAAGTGCCAAAGCTGCCATGTTAATCCAACAGGCGGCGGAATGCGAAATTTATACGGGTCAAAGTATTCCAAAGATAATCTTTATTTCAAGTTTTGGGCAAAAGCGAATAAGACAACTGAGATAGATCCCCAGATCACCAAAGGCATATCAATGGGTGCAGATATGCGAATGGTCTTCATTGATGACCAAACCGGAGAGGGAAATCCAAACTTCAATACATTTTTCCAGATGCAGGGTGATCTTTATGTAAATGCAAAGGTCAACAATTATATAAGTTTGATGGTTGCACCAGGATTATATATACCAAATACATATGGTTCAAGTCCGCTGCCAACCAAATACGAAATTTACGGTATGGTTTCAAACCTGCCAGCAGGTCTGTATTTCAAAGTAGGCAGATTCATCCCTAACTTTGGCGTGAAAATTCCGGAACACCGCGCATATAACAGGATATTCAATGATATGTACACTCCCTATGCTTCGGATGCAGGCATTGAGCTGGGTATCTCTCCAAGTTACTTCACACTCACTGCCGGCTTTTCTAACGGCTCCAGTGTTAACAAAAGCAACCAGCGAAATAACAGCTTTGATTTCGATAATCAAAAACAGATCACTGTCTCAGGTGATTTCCGCTGGGCTGCCAGAAAAAACAAATATGCATTCGGGATCGGCGGTTCATTCTTAAGCAATCCTTTTAAATATGATCCGGTAAATAACGTAAATGCATTAAGGCAAATGGCTGCAGGATTCTTATCAATAGGATTGTTTGAGCGCGTTGCGATAATCGGCGAGCTTGCATACAGTAGGCTCAAGATAAATGATTCACTTAACACTAAATCTGAATTCAGAACGATCTTTGGCGAGATCGATATCAGGGTAGCTAAAGGATTGGAACTGAAATTCCAGTACGAAAATTATGATAATGCACTTGGATTTAAAAATGCCACTACTGAAAAACAAAGATACAGTTTCGGCGCTGTAATTTATCCGCTGACCGGCCTGGAAATTGAGCCGGTGTACAGGATCGTGAAGAACGGATTGGGCGAATCCGGCAACGGAACGGATTTTAAAGACAATGAATTCCAGACTGTGTTTAAATTTTATTTCTAAGAATGGAGTTCACAAGTTAATTCAAAAGACACGCCTCAAAAGCGTGTTTTTGTTTTTGGGGATCAAAATAAGAAAGAAATTATAACATAAATAATCACATAAATAATTGAGTACAAAATTCGGACATATAGAATTGTTTGTAAAAGATCCCCTGAAATCGAAGGATTTCTATGTTGATATCCTCGGATTCAATCTTGATGTCATCCAGCACAATAAATTAGTTTGGCTTTATAAGGAAGATAAGATAATCATGCTTAGGCCGGGTTCTCCGGCTAATGATGCAAAAAGCTATCAGTCTGCAAGTGCAGGGTATGTTTTATATACTGATGATCTTGAAGCTGAGGCCGCTAATCTTAGGTCACTCGGACTTGAATTCAAGGGAACCGATGGTTCGGATTCATGCCTGACTTTTACTGACCCGGACGGGAACTGGTTTCAGCTTGTTGATCCCGCTCATGCCTGAATATTTTTTACTACCGCATTTTGATTATTGTAATTGTTGTGTATATTTAGTTATATTTAACAAAATAATTAACTAAAATTATTGAAGAATTTCTTTTTTGCGGTTCTTGGTTTAGTGTTTATCTCCACAGTTTGTTTATCCCAAACAGACCCATGCAGTATCGTCTATAAGAACGGATCAGGTATCCCCAAAACAAGGCTTATGGGTATTCATGAAAATCTTCTGTTGGTAACAGATACAGGAAGCTACAGGATAGTTAATACTGATAAGATTGCCAGAATTAAGTTTGATAACGGCAAATACTGGAAAACCGGGGCTGCCTTGGGAGCGGGTGTAGGATTTGTTGGGGGATTTTTGGTTTACCAGATATGGGGAAAAAAGAAGATCAAGTTCCTGCCTCAGGATGTCGCATTCGGAATACTTGGAATGTTTACAATTCCATGTGCTATTATAGGGGGCTTCATTGGCCTGCAATTCAAGAATATAGATCAGTATGAGCTTGCCAAACTTAATTCTTTTGTAAAAGCAAAAGAAATAAAATACATTATTAAAGATCACGCCCAGTATAAGTAAAGTATTTATTCTTCTCGCATATATTTTTTCCAAAGTTTAGATCTCAAAAAGGGACTTCAGCCTCTTTTATTTTTAACCCAATAATATTTTTTGAAGATGAAAATTGAACTTGTTCCAATAGCCTATGTAAAAAATTCCAGAACAGAAATATCTGATGACTTTTGGGGAAGTATAACCTCTGAGATTACTTTGACGGATGATTTCTCTGAAAAGGCTTTGAAAGGAATAGAAGACTTTTCGCATTTGGAAATAGTTTTCTATTTCGATAGGCTTGATAACAGCAAAATAGAAAAAGGTACCCGGCATCCGCGCGGCAATACAAATTGGCCAGATACCGGTGTGTTTGTTCAGCGGGGGAAGAACCGCCCTAATAAACTTGGACTCACAGTATGTGAACTTATCAAAAAAGAAGGCAAAACATTATTCGTAAAGAATCTTGATGCAATAGACGGAACTCCCGTACTGGATATTAAACCTGTGATAAAAGAATATCTGCCTGAAGGCGAGATAAGACAGCCTGCATGGACAGTGGAACTTATGAAAGATTACTGGAAACCCTGAACAGGATCATTTAAACAATTGCTCAGCTTTGAATAAGCTTTTTCCTAATTTTTCATATTCTTCTGAATTCCGCCTAACTTCAGATGCCTCAAACAAATCATGCCTCGAAAAATCACGGACTTTTCTGTAAGCAGGTTTTTCATCGTTTGTATCATATCTCTCGATCTTAATCAGCTCATCTCCCCTTAGGCATATGCGCTTTTCTTCATAACCGTAATCTCCGCTTGATAAATGTTTGCAGTAGATCAAATTGCCAAGGTAGTAATAGCTGATATTGACTTTTTGACTTGCTGCTATGTTATAAGCAATGTTTACTTTCGAGGCAGGCGAGTATTGCTGCAGAAATTCAATTGAACCTGAAGTTTCTATTACAGAATCATCCTTCTGCATGAAGTAGTAGCTTATTTTTGTTTCCTGCATACCGATTGCCCGAATATTCCTGTATGTTGTAACAGAATTGCAAAGATACTCCCCGGGTAAATTTGTAGATAAACCCAGAATCAGATCAAGGCTATCTGCAAATTGAGTAATTTCTGTTGTTAAATTGTAATTATCCTGCGACCGGGTATTTGTACTTGAAATCACTAAGAAAGCAGTTAAAATGAGGAGTGATAGTGTGGTTTTCATATTATTGGTATTTTGATAAAATCAATAGAACAAATTTAGCTTCTTAAATCTGAATTTTCAGTGTAATTTGTGATTACAAGAGTTTAGAACCTCTAATTGGCAAAATTTACGCTTAACCACCATCACTCCTTACATTGACATTAATTAAAAATAATGCTATTTTTGTATTCTTTTTAGGAAAATACAATGAAAAAAGCGATAGAAAAATCTTTGAAAACCACACACTTTACTCACAATGACGAGGTAAACAAGAAGTGGTATGTAGTGGATGCAAATGAGAAAATATTAGGCCGTTTTGCGTCAGAAGTTGCAAAAATTATCTGGGGCAAAAACAGCCCAAAATTCACACCGAATGTTGATACGGGTGATTTTGTTGTTGTCATAAACGCCGAAAAGATCCGTTTAACCGGAAAACGTGAGTCTTTGAAAGAGTATAAGCATCATTCTCTATTCCCGGGTGGACAGAAAATAAGAACTTTTAAAGAGCTTATTGAAAAGCATCCCGATACAGTCATAACCAAAGCTGTCAGGGGAATGCTTCCTAAGACAAAGCTTGGTAACAAGCTTATTACGAAGCTTAAAGTTTATGCAGGCGATAAACACCCGCATGCAGCACAAAACCCGGTTGCCAAGAATATATAAAACTAAATTTAATTAATCCCAATCTTAATGGCAGTAAACTATCATTTAGCTACAGGAAGAAGAAAAACATCAACCGCAAGGGTCTTTTTATACGAAGGCACCGGTATTGTTACTATAAACGATAAGACCGGCAAAGATTTTTTCGGAAAAGATGCTTTATTAAAAGAAGCAATTGAACCGCTGGTTGCGGCTGATCTGAAGGACAAGTTTGATATAAAAGTCAACGTTAACGGCGGCGGAGTTACAGGGCAGATCGGTGCTATACGATTAGGCGTTGCAAGGGCTATCCTGAAATACGACGCAAGCCACAGGTCTGCTTTAAAGAAAGACGGACTGCTTACCCGTGACCCGCGTATGGTTGAAAGAAAGAAACCCGGACAGCCAAAGGCAAGAAAACGCTTCCAGTTCTCGAAACGTTAATTTTTTTTAGATTATTATCCGGCAGTTTTACAGCCGTGTACAGAATTTTTCAATAACTAATCATGCTTCCGGATCTTTTCAGACCGGTGTCCTGTTGTTAGGATGTTTGGAAAGAGTTGAAGGAAGCAGAAGCGTCCCTGAATATCACGGGACAGAAACAAAAGGAGAAATCATGAGAAATGTTTCAATAGAAGACCTGTTGCTTTCAGGCGCCCATTTTGGGCATTTAACCCGCCGCTGGAATCCCAAAATGAAGAGATATATCTTCATGGAGCGTAACGGGATCCACATTATCGACCTAAAGAAAACCCACGAATTGCTTCAGGATGCACAGAACTCCATCTCCAAAATAATCGGAGAAGGGCGTACTATTATGTTCGTAGGCACTAAAAAGCAGGCGAAGGAAGTGGTAAAACACGAAGCATCAAGAAGCTCAATGCCATATGTGACCGAGCGTTGGCTTGGAGGTATGCTCACTAATTTTGTTACAATCAGAAAGAGCATCAAGAGATACAACAATATCGTTAAGATGGAAAACGATGGTACCATCAATAATTACCAGAAAAAGGAAAGATTGATGCTATCCCGCGAAAAAGAGAAGCTCGACAAGGTTTTAGGCGGAATTGTAGCTATGAATAAGCTTCCGGGAGCCATTTTCCTGATCGATGTGAAGAAAGAGCATATTGCAGTTGATGAAGCCAGGAAACTTGGTATCCCTATCTATGCAATTGTTGATACAAATTGTGACCCTGATCTCATAGACTACCCGATTCCCGCTAATGACGATGCAGTTAAATCAATCGAGCTTATCACAAGCGCAATTGCAGATACTATAATTGAAGCTAAACAGACCGTTGAAATGAAAAGAATGCAGCGCGATGAAGAAGCAGAAGCAGCGAAAAATATTACTGCTGCAGCAGAGGAAAGTGAAGGAGCTGGCGTTTCCTAGTTTTAATACAGTGATTTAGGATCATACATATAGATTAATATTCATATAAATAAGTTAGTTAAGAATTTTTATATAAAGGAGTATATATTGGAGATTTCCTTAGATTTAGTTAAGAAATTACGTGAAAAAACAGGCGCAGGTATTGTTGACTGCAAAAAAGCTTTGGTGGAATCTGACGGAGATTTTGAAAAAGCCATTGATTACCTCAGAAAAAAAGGAGCTGCTACATCTCAAAAAAGAAGCGATAGAATTGCGAAAGAAGGACTCGTGTTTGCAAAAGTAAGTTCCTCCAGAGACGAAGCCGCAGTTGTTGAAGTAAACTGTGAGACTGATTTCGTTGGCAAAAGCGATACCTTTCAGAATCTTGCAAAATCTGTGCTTGAAGCAGTATTTGAAGGTAAAACCGGTGAGGTTGATAAACTCTTAACTTCTAAAATTTCCGGCGGAAACACACTTCAACAGGCAGTTGATGGCACTACTGCAAGCGTAGGCGAGAAAGTCGAGCTTAAAAGGGCTGTTTATTTTAGATCAGAAGACGGATTTTTCTGTGATTATAATCACCCCGGCAACAAAGTTGCTTCTCTTATCGGCATTTCCGGTAAGCTGACTGATGAGGGCATTAGCCTTGGCAATGATCTTGCAATGCAGGTTGTTGCAATGAAGCCGCTCACTATTGATAAGAGCGGTGTTAGCGCTGAAATGATTGAAAAAGAAAAAGAGATATATAAGATACAGGCTATTAACGAAGGCAAGCCCGAAAACATTGCCGCGAGAATTGCTGCAAACAAAGTTGAGAAGTTTTATGAAGAGAATTGCCTTGTTGAGCAGGAATTTGTGAAAGAATCAGGCAAGTCTGTTAATGATGTTATTAAGGCTGTCTCTGATGCTTCAGGAAATGACTATAAGGTCAAAACCATGGTCAGATTCCAGCTTGGTGAAACTATAGGAATGTAATCCTGTTTATTGGTCCCGGCATCTTATAAATGCCGGGATAAATTTACCACTCAAAATACATTGGCTGATAAACAAGAATTAAAGTACAAAAGAGTTCTGCTTAAGCTAAGCGGCGAGTCACTCAGCGGAGGCGCGGATTCGGGTATTGACGTCAAAATTCTTAATTACCTTACAAGCGAAATCAAAAAAGTTTATGATCTTGGTACTGATGTTGGAATTGTAATAGGCGGGGGTAATATTTTCCGCGGGCTTTCAGCGCAGGAACAGGGCATTGATGCCGTAACTGGTGATTATATGGGTATGCTTGCCACAATTATAAATTCTCTTGCTCTTCAAAACTCGCTTGAAAAAGCCGGAATGCCAACAAGGCTGCTTTCTGCGATTGATATGAACAAGATCGCCGAACCATTTGTCCGCAGACGGGCTATGAGGCACTTTGAAAAAAGAAGGATCGTGATATTTGGAGCAGGAACAGGTAACCCGTTCTTTACTACTGATACTGCCGGTGCTTTAAGAGCGCTTGAAATATGCGCTGATGTGATCCTGAAAGGTACAAGAGTTGATGGAGTTTATGATACTGACCCTGAAAAAAATTCCAAAGCCACTATGTATCATAACATTACATTTGGTGAAGCGCTTAATCTGAATCTCAAAGTAATGGATATGACGGCTTTTGCACTCTGCCGTGAAAATAATATCCCGATCATAGTCTTCAATATGAATAAGGAAAACAACTTTAAAAATATTGTTTTAGGGAAGAAGATCGGTACATTTGTACATAATTGAGACTGATCTTTTTAAACTATTTTAGCTCCGTGGGAGCGTAATGTTTGTAGCTGTTGATGTTGAACAATTTTTTAGCTCCGTAGGAGCGGCATGTTTGTAGCCGTTGATGTTGATTAGTATTTTAGCTCCGTAGGAGCGACATGTTTGTAGCCGTTGATTTTGATTAGTATTTTAGCTCCGTAGGAGCGACATGTTCTTTTTGATTTCTGTATATTTATAGCATGTTTTACAGGTTCAGGTTATGTTTAGCAAAACATTTTTACATAATTGATTTTTTGAATTAAATTTTACAAATTTTTGTGTTAAATTTCTACAAATACCCAAGTTATGATTAAAGAGATAATAAAACAAACCGATGTTAAAATGCACAAAGCTGTAGAGCATGTGCGGAATGAACTCATCAGGATAAGAACTGGAAAAGCAACTACAAATCTTCTTGACGGAGTTAAAGTAGATTATTATGGTACACTCACTCCTATTGCACAGATCGGCAATTTGAGTACACCGGATATCCATACTATCACTGTCCAGGTTTGGGATAAATCGGCAATTCCGCTGGTTGAAAAGGCAATACTGAACGCAAACCTCGGCCTCAATCCGCAAAATGACGGCAATCTTGTAAGAATACCAATCCCCGCGCTAAACGAGGAAAGAAGAAAAGACCTTGTAAAGCTCATCAAGAAATACGGCGAAGACGGAAAAATAGCAGTGCGTAATGTCCGTAGAGATGAAATTGAAAGACTGAAAAAAGCCGAAAAAGATGAACATTTTTCTGAAGATGACAGAAAACATGCTGAAACAGAAATACAGAAATTGACGGATAAGCATATAAAAGAAATCGATATTTTAATGCAGCAAAAAGAAAAAGAAATTATGGAAGTTTGATCCGGGATACCCCTGGTCTGCAATTCCAATTCTAAATGAAATATTTCTGGTTCATACTTTACAATTTTTTCTTCCTGCCTCTGTTTTGGCTAGCCGCTAAGACCATCTCTTTTTTTAATAATAAGCTCAAAGCAGGTTTCAAAGCGCGAAAAGATCTTTTTAAGCATCTTAATCCTAAGGTACGGGGGCTTGATCCCAAAAAAAAGAACATACTAATCCATTGTGCGTCCCTTGGTGAGTTTGAGCAGGCCAAGCCTATCATAGATGAGCTTGATAAGACCGGAAAGTATAATTTCATAGTATCTTTTTTTTCGCCTTCAGGATTTAATCACTCTAAAATTGATTCTGTACTGCGTTCCAAGATCATTAAAACATACCTTCCTTACGATAATCCAAAAAACATCTCAAGGTTTCTGGATGTAATTTCTCCGGCAGCCGCAATTTTCATAAAATATGATCTTTGGCATAACCTGCTGAAGGAACTTAATGAAAGAAGAATTTATAACATGGTTGTAAATTCCGCTTTTGATATAAGGAGATTTAAGTGGAGATTCCCGATAACCCTTTCATATAAAAAATATATTTATGAGATGGTTGATGTAATTGGGGTTACTGATGATGAAGACAAACAGCGCTTTGATGAACTGATGGATAACAAATCAAAAGTTGTAGTTTTTGGTGATACTAAGTATGAAAGGATCAGCAAAGCTAAAGAGATCTCAAGCAGAAAGACCCTGATAAATGGAAATGTTTTAACAAACAAGAATGTATTTGTCGTTGGCAGTTCATGGGATAAAGATGATGATGTTATTTTCCCTGTACTTGATAAGATAAGTTCCAACGGCCTTTCTGAAGAACTTACCCTTGTTACAATACTCGCCCCGCATGAACCAACTGAAGATACTTTGGAACAGATCGAGTATGACCTGCATGTAAAGTATCCGCATCTTAAGAGTATCCGCTATTCAGAAATTAACAGGTATGATGGGGAAAATCTCATCATAATAGATTGTATCGGCATACTAATGGGACTATACAAATACGCTCACGTTGCATATGTTGGTGGGGGTTACCAAACAGGTATGCATAATGTATTGGAGCCTGCCGGTTACGGAATCCCTGTGTTATTTGGTGATGAAAAACTCTCTGAAGACGCAGAACACCTGATAAAAAATGGCGGCGGAATAGCAATTGAAGACTCAAAAGAGTTGTACAAAAACCTGCTCAGCCTGTTGAGGAAAAAGGACTACAGGGCAGAAATCGGGAATAAATCACTCTCTGTATTCGATAGCAAAAATGACGCCTCAAAAAGAATCGCTGAACTCATTAATAAAACAATATGAATACACTGCGCCATTACATTCGATTGTCCCGTCTCACTCCATAATGTAATGAGATTTTAATTCCCTCTTGAGAGGGGAGGGAGCGAAGCGGAAGGCCTGCCTGCAGCAGGCAGGGGTGTGTTAGACATAAATATTTTCTAAATATAACTAATCAGTGGCACAGACATTCCTGTCTGTGTACATTAAATAAAATATGTACGAACGCACAAAATTTTTCGATGTATCACTAAACGAAAGCTCTGAAACCAAGCTTCTGATCCTGAAACACTGCAGGGAAAGCGTTTATAAGGCAATTGACCTGATGAAATCCGCGATTTCAAGCGGAGGAAAGGTCATGTTTTGCGGTAACGGCGGCAGCGCAGCGGACTCACAGCACCTGGCAACAGAATTCATTATAAGACTTAACCATGATATAAAACGCCCGGCTATGGGCTCTATAGCTCTTACTACGGATTCATCGCTTATCACAGCGGGAGCTAATGATATTGGCTATGATAATGTTTTCGCAAGGCAGGTTGAAGGTCTCGGTAAAACAGGTGACGTGCTCGTGGGAATTTCAACAAGCGGAAACTCCGGCAGTGTTATTAATGCATTTACAATGGCAAAGAGCAAAGGAGTTAAAACAATAGCTTTTCTTGGAGGAACAGGCGGCAAGTTAAAAGGTATCGCAGATTGCGAGATAATCATTCCGTCCTCAAACACTCAGCGCATTCAGGAAGGGCATATAACCATTGGCCATATTATTTGTGAATCAGTCGAAATGGAAATTTATGGATAAATTTTGGAGTGCATTGACTGTGTCAATGCAAGCACTGACATAGTCAGTGCAATCCAAAAAAATCATATTCAGCTCGTATTAAACCCGGAATTTGCATCAATCACCAAAACTCTTGCCAGAAGTATATGCAATCTCAAATACATTACAACTTTATTCTTTAACAGTTCATTCTTAGTCAAATCACGGGATTTATCTTCCTGCCTGAATTCAATTACATGCCTGAGATTCTGATTTAATGCCTGACTGTTTGGAGGCATAACATTAAACGCAGCAACCAAAACCAATATCAAAAAGGCTTTCTTCATATGGGTAAATCTATATTATATTTTTCAATTAATCAACATATTTAAGTAACTGTAGCACCGATCGCCTGATCGCCGTGTGTGTTCGTTTTAATTTTTTTCATGGGTTGGGATATTAGGTAAAAAATATTTTTTTGTTGATGATAACACCAACAAATGGAGAAATTGTGATTTGACGAAAAGCCATCTATTTTGTAATTTAAATTTCAAATTGCTCGTATTCTTTTCTGCTAACTTTTTTCTCTATTTCAGGATCAACAATTTTTACTTCATCATACGATAAATCATATATTCTATAAACAATTGAGTCTATTCTGTCAATAAACATCATGTTTTTGGTGCCACTCTTCTCTATTTCAATTGTGAGTAAAATTAATTTACTTATAAGTGATTTATTGTTAGGGATACTTATTGGAATATTTTCTAAATTTTCAATTGCCACGGCAGTTGTAAACTCAGCTCCTAAATTAAAGGTATGTTCATAGTAATAATTAATTAGTTTGGAATTAAATAATGCAAGAAAATATCTAATATTAGGAAAGCCTTCCTTCATAATTATGCCGTTAATAGTCTGTAAATAATAAAATTTGTTTGTATCTAGTGCAGCTACAATTTTTGAAGAGACATGTTGTGTCAGAATTTTTTCTTTTACCTCAAACAATTCTTTAGTTTTTCCACGTTTCAAAACTTTTGTACCAGGAACATAAAACAAATATTCACTATTAAAGTCTATCCTATAACGTGAAATATTCTTCCCTCTCAAAATTGGGATGTATTTGTCGTTTTTTCTAAAATTGAGTATATATTTTCTTTCATCGCCTACTATTATCCCTTGCGTAATGTCTGCAAATTCCTTTAAAGGACGATGCTTATTTAATTTCTTCAAAATATTAATTATATATTCATTAAGGTAAATATTAAACCTAAAATCTGCTAACAACTTAAAGATATCTTGACTTATCGAAGTATACCTAATTTCTTGGTTCTCTAAATTGTCTGCAAGAAAAGATGTTCTTATCAAATTATTATCTGTATTGCTGCTCTTTTCAAGTATAATGATTATTACTTCACCTGTAACATCTTCAAAGACACCAATTTTGAAACTTAAAATTGTGTTAATTTTGCAATTATTTAAAATGAAATGCCTTAATTTTTTATAATCGTTTGATCTTATTGCGTTTCTATGTATTATAAATGTAAGGAAGCTACTATCATTTAATAGCGTTATAC
>JAIOIK010000123.1 GCA_019912545.1 Ignavibacteria bacterium
TCTTTCTCCTGTGCAATTTGAAAACTTAAACAATCACTCTTAATTTTTTGTCCATTTTTTTGAGGGCATTCCACTTTGCTGAAACTGTTTCCCAAAGTGTAACTGTAATATTTTGCACGGTCAATTGAGTGTTTCCCGAAACGGCACCTCCATGCACTGCAGTTATTGTTACCGAGCCTTCGCTCAATCCGATTGCAAGCCCACCAGAATTAATGGAAGCAACCGAAACATTTTCCGAACCCCAAGAAACACTTGAGGTAATATCTTGTGTTCCACCATTAGAATAATGACCTGTTGCGGTAAACTGCCTGGTTTGATTAATTAGAATTGTTGGATTTGCTGGTAGCACTTCAACTGAAACTAAGTCCCCTAATTCTGGATCGTTATTATTATTGTTGTTTGTTAATTCATCACAACCATTTAAATGGAAAACCAATAATAACAACAATACCATAGAAAAAAATAACTTTGAATATCTATTATTCATCTTCTGCCCCCCTTGAAGAGTTTCTTTTATTTTGGCTTATACAAAAAGGGATAGCCCCGGTCCCAAGTACTCGGGACAGAGCTAACCCCCTATTCGCGTGACTGCAAATATATAAGTTTTTGTTTTTCATTGCAAATATTATTTTTGGCTGATATTTGTTTCAGACGTATGAATCAATTCGCCTGAGTTTACATCATATGCTTCCAAAATGCATTTGTAGGTTTTTGAATCATTCTTACCGGTTTTGAACATTACGCCATGCAGCCCCGTGGAAATATCGCCCTCAACAAGCATGATCTTTTCGGCAGAATCGCTTTGAATTACATACATTTTTGCATAACAATCGTTTTTTAGGCTGAATTTGATGTTGATGCAATCTGTTGAACTTGTATTAGCTGACTGATACACAGAGTAGCCATAACTCTCAGCTGCTTCAATGCTTTGTGCGTTTGCTGCAAATGCGATCGTAACAAGAACTGCTGCGGTGAACGATTTGAATAGATTTGTCTTTTTCATTTTTATTTTGTTTTTAGTTTATTATTATTTTGATTATCTGCTTTATCCTGAACTGTTACAAAGATATACGTTGAATTCCGGCTGAGCAAAGAGAAATATTTGATAGTTTCACCCCGCTAGTTTTGAAAAATATGCAGCTTTTGAGTGTTTTTCCGGCTTTTGCGGTTTCAGTCTTCATGTTGTTTCCAAATTTGAATTTTATTTTTTTTTTCAAAGATTGTTTCAACTATGATCCAACTTAATACGAAATTGCAGAACCAGGAAATCGAAATCATTCATAAATTTTGCACATTTTCAAGGGTAAGCCCCCGAAAATCTATGAAATAAGTGAAATTTTCGGCTTTTGCAGTACAAAATAGGAGCTAAAATTTAACGATGACGCGATTTTGGCCGGATATTAAAGCGGCGCATTCATAAGATAATTTTCAATAAATAACAGATACCTTAATGCTATGTTAAAAAGCACAGCGCTTAGCATAATTCAAACGTTTACCAAAGAAGAAATTACAAAGTTTGGGGACTTCATAAGTTCGCCTTACTTCAATAAAAAAGCAGGAGTGCAGAAGCTCTATAATGAAGTAAAAAAATATTCCCCAGGGTTTACTGATGAGAACCTGGGCAAAGAAAAGCTCTGGACGAAACTTTACCCCGGTAAAGATTACAATTATGGAGTTATGAAAAATCTTATCCATGATTTCACAAAGCTGGCAGAGGAATTTATTACGCAACAAGAATATAGATCAAGAGAATTGCAGCAATTCGAAAATTTGTATGCATGCCTGAGCAAAAGAAAATTACACAACATTTCTGAAAACAAGAAAGCACACTTAATAAAAAATTATGACGATAAGGGTATTCTGAAAACCGGCATGACCTTTGATGAATTTTATGGAAGACTGACCAAGATCTATGAAATCAAACTTTGGGATTCAACATTCAAAGATCAATGGGAAAACCTTGACGGGTATGTTACAAAGATGGAAGATAGTTTTTTTACGGGCATGCTGATTCACCTGGTGAATGTTAATGCTCTTGCCAGAGTGTGTAAACAAAATGATAAAAGTTCTGAGAATGTCATGCTTTCTTCGGATATGGTTCTTGGCTGTTTTGACGATAAAGATTTATTGAAAATAATTGATGAAACAGGAAAACGATCGAAAATAAAATTTGTATTGCTGAAGAGCTACTACCTTGCTTATAAAGCATACTCGAATACAGATTCATCCTCTCATTTTTATGAATTCAAGAACTTTGTTTTTGAAAATTTTTCGGGGATGCCGTATAATTATTTAAAAGATATGGATACTTATCTGTTGAACAGTATATCATACTTAAAAGACAAAAGCATTAATAAAAAGAATGAATATTATGAAATGTATCAATT
>JAIOIK010000124.1 GCA_019912545.1 Ignavibacteria bacterium
AAGAATATTATAACAGTGTTTCTGTTGAATCCGCCCGTTAGCGCCCTTCATCCTAAAACGCTGAACTCTCCGATATTTATTCAATTCAAGAACACCCAACCGGATTTATCCAAATACAGGCTTTTTGCTCATTTCTTAAAACCCAATACACAATACTAAATGTGCTATATGCACTAAAACATCACATACTTAAATTGTATTTTTTATTGTAACATATTCTGACCTGACTCTAACAGGCGGGGGTGAGGTTAATTATAAATGCAAAAAGATTCAACTGCGGGACTCTTTAGAACATTCATCGGCGAGTCCGATAAGTTCAAAGGGGAAAATCTCTACCGGTATCTAACCGAATACCTGCGCAAGAATCATTTCTCAGGGGTAACAGTACTTCGCGGAATCACCGGCTTTGGCAAAGCAAGCCTCGTTCATTCATCCGATCTTCTTGAGCTTTCAAGCGACCTCCCATAATAATTGAAATTGTTGATACAGAAGAAAAGATCGAAGAGCTGAAAAAAACATTCGATGAAACCGGCATGATAGGAAGCGCATTGATAACAGAAGAGAAAGTTAAGATAATCAAGTATGGCTCTCATTAAAATCACTTCATTAAACCTTAATATTTAGATTTCCGTTAAGTTACTCACACTTCGCTAACATTAATCCAACCATAGATTAAGCGCCGCCTAATTATGTCCTAACCATCCCCGGTTATTTTTGTTCTCCACCAATAAAATTCAGCAATTAAAATTTAATAAACTTAATTTCAGATCAAATTATGAAAAAATTCATTTTCGCTTTGCTTTGTTTGTTTATGACTTCAGGGGCTTTGGTGGCTCAAAGTTATCCCTTCACGCCAATTGATACCAGTTTTGCTGCAACAACATATCTTTTGTTGCCGCCTGGTTTCCAGTTTTCAATAGTGTTCCAGCAGGGTCAGCCGGTTGTTCTAAGTAACGGCTCCACGCGCCCTTCAAGGGGTGTTAACGATTTCATAATGTACGTGCCTAACAACGGTTCCAACACAAACGGATGGCTTTTTGTTAACCATGAAACTGCCGATAGTAATACATTCTTGGGAGATGGCGGCGGAGCAACAACTTTCCAGATAACAAAAGTTGGCAGCTCCTGGTATCCTGCGGGTCCTTTTAAGCACATGAACTTTGCTCACATAGGCCTGACCCGAACAAACTGCGCCGGCGGAAACGGAATACTTGCAAACGGAAACATTCTGACAACAGAAGAGTTTCCGCCAAACAGCAACCTTGAGCTTTACAATAACGGAGCCGGGATACGTGATACAACAGATTTTGGCGGATACAAAAAGTACCTGAACTTTGGATGGATGGTTGAGTGCAATGTACAGGGCGATACAGCAATCAGAAAAATGTTTCAGATGGGAAGATTCTCACACGAAGCAGCGCAGGTAATGCCCGATGGCAGAACAATTTACTTAACCGATGATTTTTCGGGAGGCTGTTTTTTTAAGTTTGTTGCAAACACTTTTGGTGATTATACAACAGGACAGCTTTTTGCTTACAAGCAAGTCGGCAATGCCGGAACCTGGCTGCCAATGCCCATGAACAGGGATTCATTGAATAATGCCCGCACAGTTGCGCAGAGGCTTGGCGCAACTATATTTATCAGGCTTGAAGATATTGATATGGATACTGCTGGCAATATTTATATCGCCGAAACCGGCGGTGACTCAGTTAACCTTTCTTCATTCATTACAACAGGCGGTGTAGTTGCAAACCATTTAGTACCAAGAAATGTCGGAAGTAATAAATATGATGACCCTTACGGCAGAGTTTTAAAATTAGACCCCGTTACCCTTGGCCTGACTGTATTAGTTGAAGGAGGCACGGGCTCTGACGGAAAAACAAATTTTGCAAGTGTGGATAATATACAGATAGATAGGGCAAGAAACATCATTTACCTGCAGGAAGATCTCATTAGCGGCACAAGGGGGCGCCAGCCTTCATATATAACTTCATCGTCAAACTGGGTTTGTGAAGTATATGCCTTAAATCTCAGTGTTCCAAATCCAACGGTAAATGATCTGAAAAGATTTGCAAGTTTCCCAAAAGGCGCTGAAGCTACAGGAGGTTATTTTACCCCTGATTACAATAACTTTTTCATCAACGTTCAGCATCCCTCCAGCGGCAATGGCGCGCCATTCAATGTATCTACAACTGTCTGCATAACCGGATTTCCTTCGCTGGTTGGAGTTAATGGACAGAATAATCTCATCCCTTCAAAATTTTCACTTAGCCAGAACTTTCCAAACCCATTCAACCCTTCTACAACAATTAAGTTCTCTGTTGCTAAAGATGGCGATGTGAAGATCAGGGTATATGATGTAAAAGGCCAGCTGATAAGAACGCTTGTTAACCAACGCATAATAACCGGCAACTATACTGTTGAGTTCAATGCAGCAAAGTTTTCAAGCGGTATATATTTCTACACTCTTGAATCATCGGATTTTAAAGAAACAAAAAGAATGATTTTAGTAAAATAATTCCGGAATACCTGTTTTGTTTCCAGTCGGGATTTGATATTTTTTTTCATTCCTTCCCATACTCCAGTTTAGGAAGGACTTTTAAAGCTTCAAATTACATGCACATTTCTCCCAAAAGCATCAAGTTAAAAAAACTCCGCACACCAGCGGGGTTTTTTATTGATTCCCTGCAAAGCAATGCCCGAGATTTGATCAATTCTTAGTTTATTATAAATTTGAATCTTTCCATTGTCACACTTGTTTAAATTATTGTTCTGATAATTGTAATCTATTCTTAACACTATCATAATAATTATCTTATGAAAATTAACAAAATTTGTATCTGAAATATGATTATTAATTTTTATTTTTAATTAATGCAGAATAATACTGTCTTGCTAAAAGTCCCCGCCAGAACTCTCCAAAATTTTCAGGCATTCAGGATAATAAGGCTTTTCAAATATGAGCTAATCAAAATTCTCATATTCCTATGCCTGTTCGTTGCTTCGGTTTGGTATGTAAATACCGAAAGCAAAGAATATTATAACAGTGTTTCTGTTGAATCCGCCCGTTAGCGCCCTTCATCCTAAAACGCTGAACTCTCCGATATTTAT
>JAIOIK010000125.1 GCA_019912545.1 Ignavibacteria bacterium
GAGTATATATAGAGCAATAAAGGACCTTATGTTTGATAATGAAAAAAGAATTAGACTGGCTGATGCTGGAAACATAAATATCAAAATGTTCACTTGGGAAATAGCATTACAAAGATTTGAATTGTTCATTAAAAAACATCAAAATTAATAGAAATGTTTTATATGAACCTGTTTATTATAGATTTAGATTTGATAGTTTCAGATCTATTTTACTCGAAAACTCATTTATTATTTCACTGTATTTCAAATAAATTACTAGCATTTTAATGATTATTATAGGTTTATGAATATCAGAAGCAATTTCATAAATTTGAAGAAGTAGGAACAAATATTTGCAATTTCCTAAGATATCAAAGTCGTTTGTCTCTTAATTCTCTCAGATAAAATTATTTTCAGAATATATAATTTCTAATGAAAAAAGCATTGATTACAGGAATAAACGGGCAGGATGGTTCTTATCTAACCGAGTTGTTATTAAACAAAGGTTATGAAGTACATGGCATTTTAAGGCCAGCCTCCATTTTTACAACTGATAGGATCGATCATCTCTACAATAACTCAGAAATCAGAGACAAGAAGCTCTTTCTTCACTGGGGCGATATGACAGATTCCAGTAATCTGAATAAAATTCTTGATCGGGTGCACCCTGATGAAATATATAATTTGGCTGCCCAGAGCCATGTCAAGGTATCTTTTGATATACCTGAATATACGGCTGATGTTGATGCAATTGGTACACTTAGGTTTTTAGACGCGATTAAAGAGCTGAAATTGAAAACCAGATTTTACCAGGCATCTACCAGCGAGTTATATGGAAAAGTCGCAGAAATCCCGCAGAATGAAAATACTCCGTTTTATCCAAGAAGCCCGTATGCCGCAGCCAAGCTTTATGCTTATTGGGTTACTATAAACTATCGAGAAGCATACGATTTATTCGCCTGCAACGGGATCTTGTTTAATCATGAATCTCCCCGTCGAGGCAAGACATTTGTTACAAGAAAAATAACACAGGCCGCTGCAAGAATTAAATTGGGATTGTTAGATACATTATATCTGGGCAATTTGGATGCTAAAAGGGACTGGGGTTATGCACCAGAATACGTTGAATCAATGTGGTTAATTCTGCAGCATGATAATCCGGATGATTATGTAATTGCTACAGGTGAAACCCATACTGTGAGGGAATTTTGTAATCATGCTTTTAGTGAGCTTGGTATGGCATTAAAATGGGAAGGCAAAGATGAAAATGAAGTAGGAATCTGTAAAGAAACAGGAAAAACAGTGGTGAAAGTAAACGAAAAGTATTATCGTCCAACTGAAGTCGAAATATTGATTGGAGACCCCACTAAAGCTGAGAAAGTTTTGGGATGGAAACATAAGACCAAGTTCGAAGAGTTGGTTAAAATAATGGCTAAAGCGGATTTTGAGTTAATTAAGAAAGGTAACAGTTAGTGGAGCTAAATTCAAAAATATTTGTTGCAGGGCATAAAGGTTTGGTCGGGTCTGCAATTCTTAGGAGACTAACGTCTGAAGGTTACACTAATATAATTACTGCGTCAAGAAGCAAACTTGATCTTATAAATCAGCATGATACGTTAAAATATTTCGAGACAAATAAACCTGAGTATGTGTTCCTTTCTGCTGCCAAAGTTGGCGGAATACATGCAAATAATTCATACCCCGCTCAGTTTATTTATCAAAATGTAATGATCGAATCGAATATTATCCATTCAGCATATTTGAGCGGAGTGAAGAAATTATTGTTCCTTGGAAGCTCCTGTATTTATCCGAAATTCGCTGATCAGCCAATAGAGGAAAGCTCACTATTAACAGGAGAACTTGAACCTACAAATGAACCTTATGCTATTGCAAAAATATTGGGAATTAAGATGTGTCAGTCATATAACCGGGAGTATAATGCTAACTATATTTCTGCTATGCCAACTAATCTGTATGGAATAAACGATAACTTTGATCTCAACAATTCACATGTATTACCGGCTTTGATCAGGAAATTTCACGAAGCCAAGCAAAATAATGAAAGCAGCATTTCATTATGGGGTACTGGTAAGCCATTCAGAGAGTTTCTGTTTGTAGATGATCTTGCTGATGCATGCGTATATCTTATGAATAACTACAATGATCCTGAAATTGTTAATGTTGGTACAGGATCAGACATCTCTATAGGAGATCTTGCAGGGATAATAAAAACAATAGTAGGATATAGAGGCAATATCCAATGGGATACCTCTAAACCGGATGGGACTTTTAAAAAACTTCTTAATACTGAAAAGCTAATCAAGTTAGGCTGGAAATATAGAACTTCTTTAGAAGATGGGATAAAAATTACTTACGATTGGTATAAAAGGTCTTTGGAATCCGGTAATTAATATGGAGTCAGCCAATATTATTGTTTATCAAAAATGTGACAATTATCAGCACTAATGCCGTAAGTGTTTCATTTTAATTCTCTAATCAAGGTATATTAGTTATAATGAATATATTATTCGACAATGAAATATTTAGCAGGCAAAGATACGGAGGCATTTCAAGATACTTTTATGAACTGATCTATTGGCTTTCAAAGAATGATTTAATTAACATTAACCTTTATCTGGGTATAAACAACAGTGCTTATGATTTCGAATCAATGAAGGGTAGTCTGGAAACAACGGGTAGCAAATTCCGCTTTGCAGATAAACTTCATCCCGTATTGAATCCTATAAATAAGCATTTATTTGAAAAATACTCTCAAAGAAAAGATTTCAGCCTGTTACATAAAACATATTATTCTGATTCAGGCTTAAAAGTTAATTTTCCGGTTGTTTCAACAGTGCATGACATGACCCACGAATTAATGCCTGATTTTTTTGCCAAAGCTGATAATACTGCTTTATTAAAAAGACTTTCAGTAGAATCATCAGAAGCCATAGTTTGCGTTTCTGAAACTACAAAAAAAGATTTCCTGAATTATTTCAATTTCGATCAAAATAAAGTGAGGGTAATTTATCATGGAATTACTATTAAGGATGATCCGAATTCCGGGAGGTTGATCGACCAGCCATATATACTTTATGTTGGACAAAGATGGGGTTACAAGAACTTCAATTCATTGTTAAAGGCTTTTTCCTATTCTAAATCATTATCCGGGAATTATCGTTTAGTGTGTTTCGGTGGCGGCAAACTGAATCTTTCCGAAAGGATACTGGTAAAAGAAGCAGGACTTCAGGATAAAGTGATCTGCATTTCTGGCAGCGATAGCATATTGGTTAGTATGTACAAATATGCTGAGGTTTTGGTATATACTTCTTTTTACGAAGGTTTTGGATTTCCACCTATTGAAGCAATGGAGTGCGGTTGCCCTGTGTTAACAAGTCCGGCAGGATCTGTAGAAGAGGTCGCTGGCGAGGCTGCACTATACTTTGATCCCGCCGATACTGAAGAATTGGCTTGCAAACTGATGAATATATTAAATGATACAGAATTAAGGAAAAATTTGGTTACAAAAGGCAGGGAAAAGGCGTTGCAGTTCAGCTGGGAAAAGTCATCGGGTGAACATTTTCAATTCTATAAAGATATATTAAATGTATAAATTATGAGAATAATTTTCTTTTTACTTGACCTTTTGTTTTTACCGTTTACTTATTTGGGTTTGTACTATATTTATTTCATCAGGTACCACGGTGAAAAGCAACTGAGTATGTGTAATAGGTTAATTATTAAAAATGGTTTTTTCCCAAAGAAGAAAGCATGATTAACATTGAATTTGTGAAGTTAATCTCTGAAGTTAAGCTGAAATTAGACCGTTCAATTGGATATTAGTATTATAATAGTAAATTATAATGTTGTTAATGATGTAATTATTTGCATAAACTCGGCAATAAATACATTGAAAGATCTTGATTATGAGATTTTCGTTGTAGATAACAACTCTCCTGATAGATCGGTCGAGAAAGTACAACAACAATTTAACAGAGTTACACTAATTCAACTAAAGGAAAACAAAGGATTTGGATATGCAAATAATAAAGCAGCCGCAATTGCAAGGGGAGAGTATCTTCTATTTACAAATCCAGACATTATCTTCCAGGACAATACAATTAATGAATTGCATAGCTTCATTTCAAACAATGGCTCTGTTGGATGTGCAGGTCCATTAATTATCAGGCCGGATGGAAGTATTCAGTATTATTATACATTCTTCCCCTCAACATATTCAAGGCTCATGCAGGAATTCGGATTTTACGAGACTGCAAAACAAATGAAGAAGAGAAAATTTGATTTTCTGAATTCTAATATTGAAAAGCAGCAGCCATTTAAAGTAAATTGGGTACTGGGAGCATGTATGATTATTCCCAGGAGACTCTTTACAGAACTCACTGGTTTTGATGATAATTTCTTCTTGTATGAGGAAGAGGTTGATCTACTATATAGAATGAAAGAGTATGGACGGGATACCTATTTTGTACCTACAGCAAAAGTAGTCCACAATCATAATACATCAACATCATTACTTGGGTTTGCATTCATTAGATATCATGGTTTCAGAAGCATAATCATATATTCCAACAAACATAACCGCGGAGTTAAAAGACTTTTCAGTAAGATGCTGCTAACTTTTGGTATCTTACTAAGATACATTCGTGGTATTATATCCAACAAATTCCGATTAGGAAATTTTTCTTCTCATACTGTTCTATTTTATGACCTTCTGAAATTGAACTTTTTTAAATTGGGTTTTAGTGCAAAGGATCATTCACATTTTGTGAAGGCAAATTCAGCATTAGCTAAGAGAGATCAATAGTTTACAAAGGCCAAATTGAATAATTTCAACAATAGACTAAGCAGTTTAAGACATAACAGCAAATGGGTTAAGCACATTAAGACCTTTATAAGCGCAATTATTTATTGGGTTGGAAGCCTGTTGTTTCTATTTAAGAAGAAGCAATTTAATATTCCCAGAAATGAAATTAAGAGAATTCTATTTATTACTCTTTATTTCAGAGGAGATGTTTTATTCCATACTCCGGCAATCAGATTATTGAAACTTTATTTTACGAATTCAGGCATTGATGTTTGGGTTAAGTCCAGATCGAAAGAGATTCTGGAAAGTAATCCCGATATAAACCAAATTGTTGTTTTTGATGGAGTTGAAACTGATATAAAAACTGATGGCATTAAATTCTCTCTTAAAGAGAAAAAAGATTTTGTGAATAGATTAAGAGATAATAAATACGATTTGGTTGTGGATTTTACAGGACTATTTTCAACTGGTTTGACATCTTTTTTATTGCGTCCGAAATATTCAATTGGCAAGTATGAACAAAGATTTGGATTCTTTTATAATAAATTCATCGATGAAGATTTAAGCTTAGGTGAAGGTCATCTTATTACAAAATATATGGAACTAATTAGAGTTGGGCTAGATATTCCTGCTGATGATTGGCAGTGCCTTTTAAAACAGGTACCTCCTAAAGGTATCATTCAGATAAGCGATATAAGCAAAAACAAAATTAATGATATATTAATTAATAGAGAGTATGATCTAACCAAACCTTTAATCACAATTCATCTTACTGCAGGATGGGAAGCAAAACGCTTGGACCTTGAGAAGTTTGCCGAATTAATAGCCCAACTTCTTGAATCTCGAAGATTTGAGATTGCAGTAATTGGAAATTATTATGATAAGACAGAATTTTCCAAGATCTCAAGCAGCTTTGAAACAATAATCTCTAAAAAGAAAATCAACTCAATGTTTTTCGAATTACCGCTGGTATTGAATTCTGCAATGATAGAACGCAGCGTAGTTCTCATAGGAAGTGACTCAATGCCTTTACATATTGCTGGAGCGGTTGGGACTTCTTCGATTGGACTATTTGGCCCTACTAACCCCAGGTTCTCCAATCCCATCGGAATAAATCATAGACTTATTTATAATGAGCTTGATTGCTCAGCAAAAATTAACATACAATATTGTACCCGCAATGCAGGCAGGACCTGTAAATCAATTGATTGTATGAAGATGATCAGTGTTCAAAATATATTGAATGAAATAGACTTAATTATGATCTCAAATAATGATGTAAATTGAGATAAGCCATAACTGGCAGTCCATTTCTAATATCGTTCTTCAATATTGATTGAATACTGTAATAAAATGAGTGTTAATACACCAAAAAATTGCTAATAATAATTGAATTGTATTAATTATGAGATAATCTAATATTTGCCGATTATCTATGAGCACTAAAAAGCAGTTTGATCTACGTATTGTTAGCCAGCCTTTTTACCCCGAGATGGTTAGTTCGGGACAGGCATTGACAGAATTGGCTGAAGAATTGACTACTTATGGCTTAAAAATCAAAGTTATTGCTGCCCAACCTACAATTCTTGAAAATAGTGAAGTTGTTCCGAAAAGAATTGATTATAAAGGTATTCATATTGTAAGGACTTGGTCTACAAGATTCCCAAAATTGTCTTTTATTGGTAAATTCATCAATTTGGTAACTTTTTTTATCACTGCTTCAATTGATATATTGATAAATGACAGAAAAGTGCCACTTTTATTGGTTACAAATCCACCCTATATGGCAATGATAGGATGGTTCAACAATCTGCTCAATGGTACAAAATATGGTGTTCTGCTGTTTGATATTATGCCTGAACAGGCTGAGCTTTTAAATATGGTTAAACCAGGAGGAGCTATTGCAAGGATTTGGAGATGGATTAATAAATTATGCTACATAAGGGCATCATACGCAGTCGTTTTGAGCAAAGATATGTTTGAAGGAGCTATAAGTAACGCAAATCTCTCCGGCACAAAATTTGAAAAGGAATGCCGCCTAAAAACACATATTATTCATGTCTGGTCTGATGACAGGGTCATTAAGCCAAAAAGCAAATCTGAGGTAAAACTGGCAAAAGATCTGGATGTGCTTGATAAGCTGGTTATTCAATATTCTGGAAATCACGGAAGATTTCACGATATAGAGTCTGTACTGGATATTGCTAACGCTTTTTCCGGTGAACCCAGAGCTGTATTTCAGTTTATTGGTGAAGGCTACAAAAAGAAATATGTTGTTGATTTCAAAAGTGAGAATCATCTGGATAATATTTATACCAGTACGTATGTTCCCAAAGAGCAATTGCAGGATTCTCTTGCAATGGCAGATATTGGAGTGATCGCACAGCTTCCACAACAGGAAAAAGTATGTTATCCTTCAAAACTTCTGGGAATAATGTCTTCTGGAAGACCGGTACTTGCAATTTGTTCACCTAAAAGTGATATGGCCAGAATGATTGTTGAGAACGATTTGGGCTTTGTAATTGAAAACGGTGATACTCAATCCGCGCTAAAAGTATTAAATAGCTGTTTAGATCACCCCGAGATATTGAAAAGTAAGGGCACTAACGCGTTTAATTATTTAAACAAGAATTTTACTTTGAAATCCGCTTCTGAAAAGTATTTTTCTTTGATAAATCAGTACAGGTAAAATAACCAATAAGTTTTTCTAAGCAGATTTGAAAATTGTCAACATCAAAAGAACGAATAATCCTGTTATTTTCAGATTTTCTGACAATAAATATTGCATGGACAGTTTACTATATAGTAAGAATTGAATCAGGATGGATACCATATACTTCACAGACTTCGTTTTTTGTTCCGCTTGGCGCAGTTTATCTATATTGGCTGATCATATTTTCATTTGCAGGTCTTTACCAGCATTGGTTTGTTAGGTCAAGATTTGATGAATTTTCCTCTATAGTAAAATCTGTTACTCTTGGTTGTTTTATATTGTTCTTTGTAATATTTCTAGATGATGCGATCTCGAATTCACAGGCAATTTCCCGTTTTCTCATTCTGATCTATTTGGGGTTAATGATAGCTTGTGTAGGTGCCGGAAGGATATTGATCCGTTCTTTCCAGATGAACCTGTTAGAAAAGGGGATAGGCCTAAGGAATACCATCATTGTTGGGACAGGCAGCAGAGGATTGGAACTTGAAGCGCTCGTAAATAAATTTCCGCAGTTAGGATACAAGGTTTTAGGATTCTTATCAATTTCACCGGAAGTAAGCGGGAAAAACAGTTTAGGCAGTATTGGAGAATTAGACAAAATTATTGAAAAACTCAGTATAACTGAAGTGCTTATCGCGCTGGAGGCCTCTGACAAGGATAAACTGTTTGAAATTATCAGGTATTGCCCGCCAGGAAAAGTGAATCTTAAGATTCTGCCGGATACGTATGAGATCGTAAGCGGACTTGCAAGAACAAATCAATTGTACGGCGTTCCTCTGATCGAAGTAATGCCTGAGATAATGTCTTACAGTTCTAAGTTATTCAAACGTTTGCTTGATATTATTATCTCTTTATTTTTACTTGTTGTTTTGGCTCCTTTGATAATATTGGTTTCTGTACTTATTAAAATTACATCAAAGGGACCGGTATTGTATGTTCAGGAAAGAGTTGGGAAAAGCGGCAGGCGTTTTAATATGTATAAATTCAGGTCAATGATCAGTAATGCCGAGGAATATGGTCCTGAATGGGCCGGAGAAAAAGACCCGCGTATTACCGGGATCGGGAAAGCTATCAGAAAGGTTTATTTTGATGAGATCCCGCAGCTTTACAATGTTTTAAAAAATGAAATGAGTATAGTAGGTCCAAGGCCTGAAAGGGCATATTTTATCGAAATTCTTAGTGGTGAGATATCATACTATTATAAAAGATTAAGCGTCAAACCGGGCATAACCGGATGGGCACAAATAAAACATAAGTATGATTCCAGTCTTGGTGATGTAAGAGAAAAACTGAAATATGATTTTTATTATATTGAGAATATGTCTTTGAAGCTTGATTTTAAAATAATGGTTAACACATTTTTAGTAATAGTTTTTATGAAAGGTCATTAAATAACACATGAGCATTAAACAGATTCAGATGGTTGATACAAAGACTCAATACCTGAAAATTAAATCAGAGGTTGATTTAGCCATCTCAAGAGTGATTGAGTCCAGCCAGTTTATCCAGGGACCTATCGTACATGAATTTGAGGCAAATGTTTCAGATTATCTTAAATGCCGCCAGGCTATTGGGTGTGCTTCCGGAACCGATGCACTTCAGATTGCTATGATGGCACTAGATATTCAACCGGGTGATGAGATCATAACAACGCCATTCACATTTGTTGCAACTACAGAAACTATTGCACTTCTTGGAGCCAAACCGGTATATGTTGATATTGATCCAAAGACCTTTAATATTGACGTAATCAAAATCGAAGAAAAGATCACTTCAAAAACAAAAGCTATAATGCCTGTTCATTTGTATGGACAGCCTGCAGATATGAGCAAGATCTTGGATATTGCTAAAGCCTACAAGCTTTTTGTTATTGAGGATGCTGCTCAGGCCATGGGTGCTGAGTACAAAGGGCAAAAAATTTGCACAATGGGAGATATAGGATGCATCAGTTTTTATCCAAGTAAAAATCTTGGAGCTTTCGGTGATGGAGGTATGCTTAGTACAAATGATGAAGAACTTGGATCAAAGATCAGGATGATAACTTCCCATGGCTCAAAAACGAAGTATTACCATGAAATTTTGGGAGTAAACAGCAGGCTCGATTCTATCCAGGCAGCAATCCTTAATGTAAAGTTAAAGCATCTGGATGAATACTGTGACGCAAGATTAGCAGCTGCAGAGAAATATAACGATAGATTTGATGGGATATTTGATGTTCCGTTTATCATACCGGGAGTTAAGCATATTTTCCATCAATATTCAATAAGAGTCAAGAACCGTGATAGGATGCAGGAATTTCTCAGGACAAAAGGAATACCATCAATGATATATTATCCCGTTCCTCTTCATTTGCAGAAGGCTTATAAATATGATTACAACGAAGGAGATTACCCTGTAACCGAAGAGATCGCAAAAGACATTATTTCTTTGCCAATGCACACAGAATTGACTGATGAACAGATAGAATACATAAGTGAAAAAGTAATTGAATTTAATAATAAATAATTCGTTAGAATTGAAAAGAGCATTAATCATAATTCCAACTTATAACGAAGCTGAAAATATTGTAAATATTATCAATGAGCTTCTGCGTATTAACTACGATGGTATCTCGATTGAAATACTTGTGATTGATGATAACTCAACAGATAATACACATCTGCTGGTAAGAGAACTTAAAGATCCACGGGTTCATATGATTGAAAGGCCTTATAAAATGGGCCTGGGTACAGCCTATATTCGTGGATTCAAATATGCCATTGAAAATAACTATGATTATGTGTTTGAAATGGATGCCGATTTTTCACATGATCCTGAAGCTATCCCGTCATTTCTTGACAAGATAAAGGAATATGATCTGGTAGTCGGATCCCGTTATATTGAAGGTATCGCAGTTGTCAACTGGCCTTTGAGCCGTTTGATGATAAGTATTGGGGCAAGCTATTACACAAGGATGATAACGTTCCTTCCGATTAAAGATGTAACCGCCGGCTTTATGTGTCACAGAGTTTCTGCTCTAAAACAGATCGATCTGGATAAGGTCAGATCGAACGGATATTCTTTCCAGATTGAAATGAAATTCAGGATGTGGAAAAAAGGACTTAAACTGGTGGAAATTCCAATTGTCTTCATTGATAGGCGCGCTGGAGTGTCTAAGATGTCAAGAAAGATAGTCTACGAAGCAATGTTTATGGTTTGGAAGTTGAAATGGATGTCAATGTTTAATAAATTATAGAGCAGATTGAAAGACATCTCTGTCATAATTGTAAACTACAATGTAAAGGAACTGCTGGAACAGTGCATAAATTCTGTTTTGACTGCATCAAAAAATCTGGATGTCGAAATAATTGTTGTTGATAATAATTCTTATGATGGAAGTGTTGAATACATAAAGTCAAAATTCCCCTTACTTGATGAACTTAAGATTATAGATAGTCCGGATAACCTGGGATTTGCAAAAGCAAACAATTTAGGAGTAAAAGCGGCCACAGGCAGGTACCTGCTTATATTAAACCCTGATACGGTTCTCCAGGAAGATACTCTTGAAAAGACGCTTCGGTTTTATGAATCCGATGTTAAAATAGGAGCTTTAACATGTAAGCTTATACTGCCAAACGGTAAACTGGATCTGGCCTGCAGAAGAAGTTTCCCTTCACCATCTGTTGCTATTTACAGGATCCTTGGACTTAGCCGGTTGTTTCCTAAAAGCAGAATTTTTGGAAAATATAACTTAACCTATCTTGATGAGAATCAGACTTATGAAGTTGATGCAATAGTTGGGGCGTTCATGTTTATCAAGAAAGATATATTTGATAACGTAAATGGCTTTGATGAGGACTATTTTATGTATGGGGAAGATCTTGATCTTTGTTTCAGAATTAATAAAGCCGGCTACAAGATAATGTATTACCCTGAAACATCAATTATCCATTACAAGGGAGAAAGCACAAAAAGAAGCAGCTTATCTTATGTGAATAATTTCTATGGTGCAATGCAGATCTTTGTCAGAAAAAACCTGAAAACCAGTTTCTGGCTGATGGATTTTCTTATTAAGATATCGATCATGTATCGCGCCTTGATCTCATATTTCAAGAGATTCCTTTCTTCATATTATATGGTCTTCCTTGATACTTCTGCGATAGTAATCGGAATGCTGATTGCAATTAAGCAAAGATTCGAAATGATCCCCCTTGAAGCTTATACTTTGGTTATAATAATATATACAATTATCTGGATAATAACCTTAATTGTCAGCGGAAGCTATAACCGTATGTCACGGTTTTCTCTTATAAAGCCGCTTAATGGAATTCTGGTGGGATTTTTTGTTATATCATCTTTTACTTATTTTTTCAATGAGTATGCTTTTTCAAGAGTTGTAGTGCTAAGAACTGCATTCAACGGTTTCATCCTGATAATGCTTTGGAGACTGATAGCGAAAGTGTATAATTATGCAAAGAGCAAAGGTATCTTCAGGATCTCTCCCACACTGATCATTGGGAAAAATGAAGAGACTGAAAAGTTCATTACAAAATTGAGAACACGCGTTGATACTGAGTATGAATTCATTGGATATGTATCAGCTGATAGAGAACATGAACCCGGCTTCATTGGAAATCTGAATAATTTAAACGATATTATCAATAGCAGAAAAGTCAGAAACGTGATATTCGCAAAAGGGGAGCTGTCTAACCAGTCTATACTTGATCTAATGTGGAATCTTAGGAGGGATAATATAAATTTCAAGATCTTATCCGGTGATAGTGATATTATTCTTGGAAAATCTGCAGTGGATAAAATTGATGATATCTACCTAATGCAAATTGAATATAATATCAATAAGAAATTCAATATATTTGTAAAACGTTTATTTGATTTATCTTTTGGCCTGCTGTGTCTGTTTACAGTATATCCAATTGGGCTTATTGTAAATAAATTAGCGGGAAAAGATAGTAATGGCACTAAATTCTTGAGTAAATTGAGTTTCATCCCTTCTGTTGTTTCGGGAGAATTCAGCTTTGTTGGCAGGGCAACATGGGATAGGAGTTCTTTTGGTAAGCAGTATCTGGGGAAAAAAGGTTTGACAGGGCTTGTGCAGATAAATTATTACAAGAATTTAGGACAGGAAGAAGTTGAGTATTTTAATTATTATTATGCAAAGAACCAATCCTTGCTGCTGGATCTTGAGATAATATTAAAGACGATCTCACTGTTTTTATTTAGAAAGAATGTGCAGTACTTATGAGCAAATATATACTTGAGTTTGAAAAGCCAATAATTGAGCTCGAAAACAAGATCGAGGAAATGCGGAATTTATCCGACAGCCTTGATATATCAAACGAAATTGGCAAACTTGAAAAAAAGGTAAATGAATTGAGAGCTTCGGTATATAAAAACCTTACGAGATGGCAGATCGTACAGATTGCAAGGCATCCTGAGAGACCTTACAGCCTGGACTATATTTATCTTATGACTGAGAATTTCATCGAAATGCATGGCGATAGAAGTTTTGGAGACGATAAAGCGGTTGTTGGAGGATTTGCAGCTATGGATGGTAAGCCGGTCATGATCATTGGCCAGCAGAAGGGAAGAGATACAAAATCAAATATATACAGAAATTTCGGGATGATGAATCCTGAAGGTTACAGAAAAGCATTAAGGCTGATGAAGCTTGCGGAGAAATTCAATCGTCCTATCATTACGCTTATTGATACACCGGGTGCTAATCCCGGTATGGAAGCAGAGGAAAGAGGCCAGGCTGAGGCTATTGCAAGGAATATTATGGAGATGAGCAGACTTAAAGTGCCTATAATTGTATGTATAATCGGCGAAGGTGCTTCGGGCGGTGCATTTGGAATTGGTGTTGGAGACAGGGTGCTTATGTTTGAATACTGTTGGTATTCTGTAATATCACCTGAATCATGTTCCAGCATACTGTTCAGAAGCTGGGATTATAAAGAACAGGCCGCAGAAGCTTTGCAGCTTACTGCAAATGACCTGGTTAAGCATAAGATAGTTGACAGAATTGTTCCTGAACCTAAAGGCGGTGCACACCGAAACCATAAAGAATCTGCAGAAAATTTGAAATTCGCCATTCTGGATGAGCTGAAACATTTGGAAAAAACAGACGCGGATAAATTCCTTGACCTTCGCACGAAAAAATACAGTGCCATGGGCTACTGGGAAGGCTAAAACTAACCACTACTCAAAATGTCAATTATTGATAAATCAGCAAAGTTCCTTGTTAAAGGCGGTAAGCCTTTGCACGGTTCACTCAAAATAAGCGGTGCAAAAAATGCCGCTTCAAAGCTTATTATTGCTTCCCTGCTTACAGATGAGGCTGTTCACATCACGAACTGCCCTATTAGTATCAGTGAGATCCTTGTTACACGAAAGATCATTGAATCGCTGGGCGCTAATTTCAAAAAGTTCAGTAATAATGAGCTTATTGTACAGACTAAAAAAATACACGAGACTTCATTCTCATCATCACTTGGCTTGATAAACAGAATAGGTGTTCTAACTGCCGGACCGCTGCTTCTAAGGGTGGGAGAGGCAAGAATACCTAAGCCGGGAGGTGACCAAATAGGGGCCAGGCCTATTAATTTTCATTTAGATGCTCTTATAAAGCTTGGGGCTGCGATTAAAGAGCATAAGGATTTTTTTCTGCTTAGAGCCAAAAGACTAGTTGGAACAGATATTACGCTGCCTTTCCCTTCTGTTGGAGCTACTGAGAACATTATTATTACTGCATCTCTAGCAATAGGCAAAACAACTATTCATAACGCCGCCATAGAGCCGGAAATAATGGATCTCATCATGTTCCTTCAGAAAATGGGTGCCATCATTGATGTTAAAACAAACAGAACAATTGTTATAACAGGAGTTGATAAGTTATTCGGGGCTGAGCACAGCGTTATACCTGATAGGCTTGAAGCTGCTTCATTTGCATGTGCTGCTATTGCTTCTAAAGGTGATGTATTTATTCACGATGCTCAGCATAAGGATATGATTACATTTCTGAATACTATCAGGCTAATAGGAGGCGGTTACGAGGTGTTAAAGGGTGGTATCAGGTTCTTTTATGATGGTGATCTGAAGCCTATAAATCTTGAAACTGACGTTCATCCCGGATTTATGACAGACTGGCAGCCGCCAATGACGATCTTATTGACGCAATCCAATGGAATATCAACTATCCACGAAACAGTTTATGAGAACAGGTTTGGATACATCAAAGAGCTGAATAAAATGGGAGCAAATATTGAGCTTACTAATGATTGTCTTGGATCTCCATGCAGATTTAACGGAACTAATTACTATCATAGTGCAATAATTAAGGGTAAAACACCTCTTAGATCTGCAGAAATAATTGTTCCGGATATCCGCGCAGGATTTTCATACTTAGTCGCAGCAATTCTCGCAAAAGGCGAGACGCTTGTGCATGGAATACATTATATTGATAGGGGATACGAGAATATAGATAGCAAGCTTAGGAAACTTGGTGTTAATATAAAACGGGTTAAATAGTTTAAATACCTTTTTGAATATTGAAATGTTATATTAAGTTTTCACTGTTACTGCCGAAGCTGACGGAGCTAAAGTTTTCACTGTGAACATCGCAGCAAAATATAACAATGCGGCAATTATAAATACTGCAATAAACCCATAGCTCATAGAAAGCATTACAACCAAAACACTTCCCAGAACCGAGAAAAACCCGTTAACACCCCAGCCATATGCAACCAAATACTTAGAATTATTATCGATCCTGCTCATTCCATAAGGGAATGGTATTCCCATAAAGAATGATAATGGAGCTATAAGTCCAATTGAAACAACGATCCTCCACAATATATCAGTCCTGACAAGTGATTCAAAAATAACAGAACTAAGTAATCCAAGTATTACAGTAAATGCAGCAATAAAAATATATACAATATTAACTTTTCCTTTAAACAAGCTGATAATTTTCTCTGAAAGCATGCTCCCGATTCCCGAAAAGATCAGCATAGTCGAAATTACGGTTAGCATAGTGTAAACAGGCTGCCCAAGAAGTAATGTGAATTTCTGGATCAGGCAAATTTCAATTATTATGTAACCAAGTCCCAACAAGGCAAAATACAGAAGATATTTACCCTTCTTCATTTTTTTGAATTCCTGGTCTTTCCTGGTTCTTATATAAATTGGCAAGAAGATCAGTAATCCTGAGATTAGTATTGTTTGAAGAAGCAATACGACCAGAGTTGATTCAGCAATTGGTCTCTGGCTCATCGTTACAAGAGCTCTATCGGTCTGTGAAAATGATTCTTTGATGTTAGCAATATTCAGGTCGCTAAAATCGGTATTATGCTCAAAATAGGGGTTGTTATCAGTAGCAGGCAAAAGCTTCCTGTCCGGGTATCGCTTAACAGTTTCGTAAATATCATCGCTTTGTACAATATCATTGAATATCCCTTCCTGTTTAGAGGTCGGATCATAAATTGTCTCAAGGTTCAATAGAGCAGTCATTGTCTTCAATCTCTGGATATCAAATTCATCAAAGCCGCTTTTTTTGAAAAGCATCCCTGAGAGATAGCTAACATCCTTTTCATACTCACCAGGCGGGCGTTTGAATAAGTAAAATTGCGATTTTGTATCACTTCCTCCGTTTTTTTGTTGTGCGATCTTTATAGATGTAACCAGCTTTGGAATTTGCGCTTCAGGCCTTGTGATGTAAAGAATACCATTAATATCCAGGTGCTGAAGGTATTCCATTAATGCCTCTTCAGTTAAAATATAATTCTCAACAAGGCTCATTGCGCCGCTATTTGTTGCTGAAGCGGAAATTGTGTGTGCGCTTATGATCACATCGTACTTTATTCTCTTTCCTCTAAGCCAGCTTCGGGCATCATCAGTAATTATCTTAACACGCTTATCTTTAGCAAGGCCGGTTGTCCAGTAGGCGGCAAGATCTTTCTCAACGAGATCGTTCAATATCGGATTTATCTCAACAGCAGTGACTGACTTTGCATTATTTGTTAGCGCAGAAAGTATTTCTCCGCCGCCGCCGGAGCCTAGAATGAAAACTTTCGCAGTATCTTCACGTTTAAGCAGCATGGCAAGATTTGATGCATCAAATGGAGGCCTGGAAGAAGAATCTATAATATTTGGAACTTTAGGGATATTTGTGGTTGAGTTGCCTGCGTCTATGATTGCTGTATAAACAGGGTAGTCATCAACTGCGCCTTCGTCATCCTTCAATACATCTACTTTGGAAAAAGAATTCCATTTTGTTAAGAGCCTGAGATCAGGGTTCTCATTCATGTAATTCCCGTAAACCTTATTTGTTGAAATTGATATAGGCAAATAAACATCAGGATTAGTCAGAAAAAGTCCGTTAACCACAAGCAATATGAACCCCGAAAAAAAACCGATAGTCTGCATTCTGTTCTTTTCCATAGCAAACAGGAAGACTGCAAAACAGCCTAACATTGATGCAGCTGCAATTCCGCCTGAACCACCAAACGCTGGCAAAACAAGGATGAATACAAAACAACTGAGTCCCGCACCAACAAGATCAAAGAAGTACAACTTATTAATACTTGTCTTGAAGCGTGTGAATAACTGTCCAATTATCAATCCTGCGAGAAAGAAAGGCAGAGTTATCAGTAAATAATATATTGGCAGATAAATGAACTGGTATGAATCCAACAGTAAACTGAAAGGATCAAAAGGAATTTTGTTCAGCAGTACAAATGAAACAATTACAGAAGCCGAATAAAGCAGAGATGTAATGGTCAGAAATGAATTTAATTCCGCCTTATTGATTCGGCGGGAAAGTATTATAGTAACTCCGCTGATACCAAGTCCAAGCAGAGCAATACTGATTATCATAAATGCAAAGTGATACCAAAGTGATACCGAAAGCACTCTTATCAAAGTAAACTCAAGCATCAGAGCACTCAGTGAAATAAGCATCAAGCCTATCTTATGCTTATATGTTAATAATTGTTTCTTTTGAATGACAGGTTTTGAACTCATGAGAATTTTTAAACCGTTTTATTTGAAATAATAGTATCTTTCAGAAAAGTTTTGCTCGTTTTGGGATAATCGGTGCTGTAATGCAGTCCCCTTGATTCTTTGCGCATGAGTGCAGACCGAATGATCAAATAAGAGATGAGCGCCATATTGCGTAATTCCAGAAGCTCACGGTTTACTCGTGTTTTTTTATAGAATACTTCAATTTCTTCGCGGATAAGCTTTATCCTCCTTAGCGCCCTGTAGAGCCTTAAGTTTGATCTTACTATACCAACATAATTAGACATTATCTGCTTAATTTCGTATTTGTTTTGTGAAATTAATATCCATTCTTCAGTATTTTCTGTCCCTGATGCATCCCAATCCGGAATATTGGAATGATTCTTATCATTAGCCGTTACCATGTCTTTTTCGCAGACTTTACTTGCTTTATCAGCAAAAACAAGCGCTTCAAGCAGGGAATTGGAAGCCAGCCGGTTGGCGCCGTGTACACCCGTCATAGATGACTCTCCAAGCACAAACAGCCTCCCCAGGGAGGTTCTACCGTTTAGATCGCTTATTATGCCGCCACAGCCATAGTGCGCAGCAGGAACAACAGGAATGAAGCTTCTAGATATATCCAGTCCTATGGAAAGGCACTTTTTGTAAATGTTCGGGAACTCATGCATTATCTTTCTTTTGGATAGCGGTGTACAATCAAGATAAACGAAATCATCACCCGTTCTTTTCATTTCATTATCAATAGCCCTGGCTACAATATCACGAGGTGCCAATGATCTGCGCCTGTCATACCTTTGCATGAATTTTTTTCCGTTCTTAGTCCTCAGTATTGCACCAGCTCCCCGCATCGCTTCTGAGATCAAAAAAGCCTGTGAGTTATTACCCTCCGAAATTCCTTGGTAAAGACTGGTGGGATGAAACTGCACAAACTCCATATCACCAATCCTGCATCCGCTTCTGTAGCCCATTGCAATGCCATCACCGGTCGCGATAACGGGGTTGGTAGTATGAAGATAGACCTGGCCAATGCCGCCGGTGCAAATAACAGTCAATTCAGAAAGCACAGTTAATATCTTGTTTTTCTTTTCATCATAAATATAGGCGCCGTAGCAATTCCTTTTGCCTTTAGTGGTTCTTCTCCTGAAATTATGCTCAGTTATCAGGTCAATTGCCGAGTGATGCTCAAGTATCTTAATATTCTTGTTATGAGTAACGCTGTAAAGGAGTGCGCGCTCGATCTCTTTGCCTGTCAGATCCTTGGCGTGAATAATCCGTTTCTGTGAATGGCCGCCTTCTCTTCCAAGCTCAAGCTTTCCTTCCTCACGGCTGAAGTTTACACCGAGCTCAATCAGTTCTTTTATCAGTTCAGGTCCGTTTGTTACAATTTGTTCAACTGCATCTCTGTGGCACAATCCGGCTCCACAATCCAATGTATCATCAATATGCATTTTGTATGAGTCATTAGGCGATATTACAGTAGCAATACCGCCCTGGGCATAGTTTGTGTTTGATTCTGCTGAATCCTTTTTGGTAATTATTAATACACGGGAATATCTTGAAGCTTTTATTGCGAAGGAAAGTCCGGCTATTCCGCTGCCTATTACCAATATGTCGGTTTTAAGCCTCAAATTTTAAGAATACTTTGCGGTAATATCTTCTTTTGTTTTGATCTGTATAAAGCGGAATTCCTGGAATGCAAGCGAGGAATCTTCTTCCAATGAAATCCTTAGAAGGTATTTGAATGCAAGACGTGTCATATTACTGATTGTGCCTTCTTTCAGTGTCTTGAACACCATTGGGTGTACTTTTAACTGTAGCTTTCCGTGTGAACGGGTCTTATCAAGCTTGTAACGCTTGATCCATCTTTCTATCCTAGTTAAGATATTGGTTGAGCTTTCAATTATGCCGCTGCCGCCGCATAACGGGCACTGTTCGGTTATTGAGCGAACAACATTTTCTCTGACTCTTTGCCTGGTTATCTGCACCAGCCCAAAATCACTCATAGGCAATATTGTGACTTTTGCCCTGTCTTTTCGAAATTCCTTTTTCAGCTCGTCGTAAACTTTTTTCTTATTCTTATCGTCATAAACATCTATAAAATCAATTACTATAATTCCGCCCAGATCCCTGAGCCTTACTTGTCTTACTATCTCACGGGCTGAATCCAGATTTGTTTTAAGCGAATTTGTTTCCTGGTCTTTGCTTTTTGCATACTTGCCGCTATTAACATCAATTACATACATCGCCTCGGTCTTTTCTATGATTAAATGACCGCCAATTTTCAATGGGACTCTTTTACCAAGAGTTAAGTGAATTTCCTGTTCAATCCCGTAATTATCAAACAGGGCTTTCGAGCCTTTGTACAATTCAACTTTGTTCAATAGGGCAGGGGAGTTTATCCTCACGTAATTCTGGATCTCCTTGTGCATCTTCTTGTTATCAACAATAACCTTTTCAACATCATCGCGGAAGAGGTCCCTGATAACTCCTGTTGTAACGGAGAGATCTTTGAATAATAATACAGGTGGAGTTCCGTTCTTTACCTGCTTTTCAATTTCTTTCCATGAGTTATGCAGATTCTCAAGATCTTCAACAATCGCCTTCTCATCCATCTCTTCGGCAACCGTGCGGATTATTGCTCCAAACTCAAGGCCTCTGGAATTACGGTAATTTCTTACAATATTTTTCAGCCTGCGTTTTTCGCGCAAATTCTGGATCTGTTTCGATGCATTTACTTTGTTTTCAAATGGAAGGAATACAAGATACCTTCCCGGAAGGGAAACTTTAGATGTAACCCTGACACCCTTATTGCCAACAGGTTCTTTGGTTATCTGAACAATAATTTTCTGTCCGCGTTCCAATCGCGGCATGGGACTTCTTCCGCGCCTGCCGCCCTGCTGGCCTTTTTGCGGGGGAGTGTCTTCTTCTTCATCATCGTCGTCATCTATCTCAGAATCATCTCCAAGTAATGTCTTCAGATCTTCAGCCTGGTCGCCAACATCCGAAAAATGGAGGAAGGCATCCTGCTTAAAACCCAGATCTATAAATGCTGCTTTTATACCCGGAATGACCTTTGCCACTTTGCCCAGGTAAATATCGCCGACTACTTTTTCATACTCTTCGTTTTCAATAAAAAGCTCGGATAGCTTGCCGTCTTCGGTAATTGCGATCCTGTTTTCATCGGCATTCGAATTAATAATAATCTCTTTTTTCATTGAATCCCGGTCTTCACCTTCAAGTTTGGGATCATTGAAACAACATTATGAACTATGAGTTCATGCTCTTTAAGAACTCTTTGTTGTTTCTTGTCCCTTTCATTTTACCAAGGAGGAATTCCATTGCTTCTACCTGCGAGTAATCGCTGAGTATCTTTCTGAGCAGCCAAACTTTGCTTAGCTCCTCTTCATCAAGCAGTAATTCTTCCTTACGTGTTCCTGATTTATTTAGATCAATGGCCGGGAAAATTCTCTTATCGGCAAGTTTCCTGTCAAGCACAATTTCCATATTGCCCGTACCTTTGAATTCTTCAAAAATAACTTCATCCATTCTGCTTCCTGTTTCAACAAGGGCAGTAGCTATAATGGTTAAGCTGCCGCCTTCTTCAATATTACGTGCTGCGCCGAAAAATCTTTTTGGCCTGTGAAGCGCATTTGCATCAACACCGCCGGATAGTATCTTTCCGCTGTGCGGTACTACTGTGTTATGCGCCCTGGCAAGACGGGTAATACTATCAAGCAGTATCACTACATCTTTTTTTGCTTCGGTTAATCTTTTGGCTTTTTCAAGTACAATATCCGATACCTGGACGTGCCTTTCAGGCGGTTCGTCAAAGGTCGAGCTTATCACCTCCGCTTTTACAGAACGTTCCATATCCGTTACTTCTTCGGGGCGTTCATCAATAAGCAGCACTATGAGTTCTACTTCGGGTTGGTTCTTTGAAATAGCGTTTGCTATCTGCTGGAGCAAAATAGTTTTACCGGCCTTAGGCGGAGAAACTATCATACCCCTGTTTCCTTTTCCAATCGGCATGAAGAGATTCATTATCCTTGTAACATACTCGCCAGGAGATATTTCAAGGTTAAGCCTCTCGTTTGCATACAAAGGCGTCAGGTTATCAAAGAGAGTTCTTTCTCTCATCTTTTCCGGATCAACTCCGTTTACTTTATCTACTCTTAATAGTGCAAAAAATCTTTCGCCGTCCTTAGGAGGGCGTACCTGCCCACTGACAGTATCACCTGTTCGAAGCGCAAATTTCTTGATTTGTGATGGTGATACATATACATCGTCCGGGGATGAAAGGTAGTTATAATCAGATGACCTTAGAAAACCGTAACCATCAGGAAGAACATCCAGTACTCCTTTACTATAAGCAACTCCGTCTTTCTGAGTGCCTGTTTCAAGGATCTTATATATGAGTTCCTGTTTTCTGAGGTCGCTGTAACCCTCCATTTTAAGGGCCTTAGCTATCTCGTATAGGTCGCTTATCTTTTTCTTCTTTAGCTCTACAACGTCCATTGAAGGCTTAATATCGTCTTTTTTATCTGATGCCATAATGCAATTAAATTAGTTTATATTAGTTTGGATTTGTAATATCTGGAAGTTTTTTTGGGATAATCTCAGAAAGTAATAGATAGATTTCGAATTAATTAAATCCGGGTGTTATATGATGAGTGTTAATAACGGTACAAATATACACAACTTTCGGCTATAATTCAATAGAAATATTTAAAATATACTGATTATTTGAGCTAATTTTTCATTATTTTTGTTAATAATCAAACCAAATATGAAAGTCTATATTAGATCAATATTTCTGTTTGCCCTGTTATTTGCTCTTTGCGGTGAAGTTTTTTCGCAGAAAGCACCGGAGGTTTACCTGGTAAAAATAGACGGCTCAATTAACCCAGCAACTTCAGATTATATCCATAAAGCAATCGAAGAAGCCAAAAACAAAGGCGCTGAGTGCCTTGTTATAGAACTTAACACTCCGGGCGGATTGCTTAAATCAACAAGGTATATAGTTAGCGATTTGCTCATGTCACCTATCCCTGTAATTGTGTTCGTATCTCCAAGCGGCTCACAGGCAGCATCTGCGGGAGTATTCATAACGCTTGCCTCTAACATTGCAGTAATGTCGCCCGGCACTAATATTGGAGCGTCTCATCCGGTGAACACACAGGGCGGAATGGATTCAACCATGAGCGAAAAAGTTACAAACGATGCCGCGGCATTTATCCGTTCAATAAGCGAAAAAAGGAAGCGCAATGTTAAGTGGGCTGAAGATGCCGTTAGGAAAAGTGTATCTATCACTGAAACAGAAGCATTGAAAGATAGTGTGATTGATCTTATCGCCGCTGATATGAATGACCTTATGCACAAAATTGACGGCAAAGAAGTTGAAACATCAACGGGTAAGAAGATCCTTAATACTAAGAATTTCAATATTGTTAATTTTGAAGAGAGCTGGTTTCAGAATTTCCTCGGCATTATTAGCGATCCTAACATTGCATATATACTTATGATGATAGGGATGTGGGGCATCATACTTGAATTCTACCATCCCGGCGCAATACTGCCCGGAGTTGTTGGAGCAATATGCATACTTCTGGGGCTGTACGGATTACATACACTTCCTATAAATTATGCGGGGGCGGGGCTGATACTGCTGGCAATAATTTTGTTTATTGCAGAAATAAAGATCACAAGTTACGGACTCCTAACTGTTGCCGGAGTAATTTCAATGCTGATCGGTTCTATGATGCTGATAGATTCAGGTTCACCTTTGGAGTCAACCGTCAGAATATCAATGTCGGTGATAATAACTACTGTAATAATAATAGCCGGACTGTTTGCACTGCTTGCTTGGCTTGTAATCCGGACCTATAGGCGCAAAGCTATGACGGGCGTTTCGGGAATGATCGGTGAAATTGGCGAAGTATTTATTGATATTGTAAATGGAACAGGGACAGTCAAGATACTTGGTGAGATTTGGAAAGCCCAGTCAAGCGAGAATATTTCAAAAGGCAAAAAAGTAAAGGTTCTCGATGTGAAAGATCTGACAATAATAGTCCAAAAAGTCTAATTGAGTAATTAGATATATTTGTAAAGTAATATAAGTGCTGTAGGGAATGCATCTTAGGGATTATTTCCAATGATAATTTTTTTGAAATTGGAAGTGGGGCGTGGAAACGCAAACATGGATACAGATGCATTCCCTACAAAAAAATTTAGAATTTTATTAAATTTAAACCATAAGGAGACCAATATGGAGGCAGTAATAATAACATTTTTGTTCTTTGTTTTTCTCTTCTTCATAATTATTCTTTTCAGCATGATAAAAGTCATGCGGGAATATGAAAGAGGAGTAATTTTCCGCCTTGGAAGGTATTCACAAACCAAAGGGCCCGGACTTATCATCCTGATACCGTTTGTTGATAAAATGATAAAGGTAAGCCTGCGCACACTTGTAATGGATGTGCCGTCACAGGATATCGTTACAAAGGATAACATCTCGGTAAAAGTAAATGCTGTTGTTTACTTCAGAGTATTACAGCCTGAAAAAGCTGTGATAGAGGTGCAGGACTTCCTCTTTGCAACTTCACAGATAGCACAGACAACTTTGAGAAGTGTACTAGGACAATCTGAAATGGATGAACTCCTCAGCGAGCGCGATGAGATAAATAAAAAGCTTGCAGTAATAATTGATGAACACACTGAACCGTGGGGAATAAAAGTCTCAAACGTAGAAGTAAAACAGATCGATCTGCCGATAGAAATGCAGCGAGCAATGGCACGCCAGGCAGAGGCTGAAAGAGAAAGAAGAGCTAAAGTTATTCACGCAGATGGTGAGTTCCAGGCATCACAAAGGCTTGCAGATGCTGCCGAAGTTATACAAAAACAGCCGATTTCTTTACAGCTGAGATATTTGCAGACATTAACTGAAATTGCAACCGAGAAGAACTCAACAATTATCTTCCCATTGCCAATTGACCTGATAACCCAATTCATGAAAATGGTTGAAGGCAAGAAGTAGCAGTAATAGTGTATTTATTAAAGGGCGGCCTGAATGAAGGCTGCCCTTTTTTGATTTTGTTAGAGAACTCCTTGAATATTATCAATTTCAGATTTCGTGTTGAATTAACTATAATTTAACATTATTTTTACCACAGAGGATTCCATGAAAAAACTGTTTTTACTCATAACTCTACTCACTCTACACACCGGGTACACTCATTCCCAGTGGACCAAACAAACTTTGCCCATTAATAAACCAATAAGCGGCATAAAATTTATTGATAGTTTAAGGGGCTGGGCTTGTACAAGTATTACAACATTGGGCGATACCTCATTTATTATTAATACCACCAATGGCGGGGCAACATGGAGCATACAATATACAGCTCCGGATATAGCTTTATATGCACTAAGCATTATTGATGTCAACACAGGTTATTGCGGCGGCAGCAGCGGGCCGGGAAGATTGTTTAAAACGACGAATGGCGGATTGAACTGGAATGAGATAGGAACACCTACAAGAGTAATGGATATGTTTTTTGTGAATAAAGACAGCGGGTGGATTAGCAATGAAACCTTTGCAGCAGATGTCCGCACAACAACCGATGGGGGCGCATCATGGCAGTTGAGGAACAGCGGATTAACGGATAATATCAACAGATTATTTTTCCTTAACTATTCAACAGGTTATTGCGGTTCAAGATATTTCAAAAAAACTACCAATGCAGGTCTGAACTGGGTTCAGATATATGATTTTGTAATCTCTGAAATTTATTCTTTGTTTTTTATAAATGAACAAACAGGTTGGGTGGGTATGGAAAATGAAAAAATTCGTTTTACTTCCAACGGAGGGATTAACTGGATATTACATACATTTCCACCATTGTTTGGTAATCTAACAGACATTTCATATTTCAGTAATAAAGTATTTTTCGGAAATAGAACGTTACGGTTATTACTTACAACCAATAGTGGCGCAGAATGGGTTTATCAGATAGACAGCTCGGCATCATACAGGTTATCTTTTATAGATTCGTTAAGGGGCTGGTCAGGAGATTTTGGCATTGCTAAAACAACAAACGGCGGCGGCCCAATAATTTATCTTGGTATCATAAATGTAAACAACAATGTACCGAATACATATAAGTTATATCAGAATTATCCCAACCCGTTTAACAGCCAGACCAATATCCGTTTTTCATTAACAAAGAAGTCACTGGTTCATTTTAAGATATATGATATACTGGGCCGTGAAAAAACTATGTGGCAATCCGAAAGGGATCTTTCACCGGGCACACATGAGCTTCAGTTCGATGCCAAAGACCTGGCTTCGGGAGTGTATTTTTATCAACTGGTAATTAGCGATAACAATGGCATTACAAGATATAAAGAAACGAGGAAGATGATTTTACTCAAATAACAGATAATAAATTGCAAATAATAAATAAAAAAATTGTTTCCGGAGCTTTTATCGGAGATAATAAATAATAAAACCAAAGAAGTTTTGTTAAATGAAAGCTTTTGCTTTTTTACTTTTTACTTTTGCTTTTTTACATAAGCAGTTATTACACAATTTAAATAAAACAACCGATGAAAACACTTACCGTTTCACTCTTAGCCTTTTTTTTCTACAGTTCCATAACATATACACAGAATGATTTTAAGCTTGGCTTTACAGGCTCGTATCCCAGCATG
>JAIOIK010000126.1 GCA_019912545.1 Ignavibacteria bacterium
CAATGTAAAAAAGCTTTAAATTTGTTGAATTTAGCTAAAACGGGTAGATGTGTGTAATAGAATGCAGATTTAATTAAGTTTACTATTATGTAAAATTAAAGATTTTTAACAACATAAAAAAGGGCAGATATTACGCTCTGCCCCGTAAGTAAGATGTCCTCCCGGTTATTTGGTAAGTATATACTCTTCTAAGAATCCTGTTACAAAAACTTTCCTGAGAGAATAATGATACAAACAGCCATTACCAGTAATTTCAGTATCAGTTTGATTATCGATTTCATATTTCCTCCAAAAAGTATAGGTTTGGATAAATTCCGGGCAGATTTTAAGTCCGCCCGGTTTGAAGCTTAGCTAAGCAAGGGCTGAGTGATCACTTAATGACTGACATTTTCTTTACCATCGAAAAGTCATTAGTGCTGATCTTATAAAGGTATATTCCGCTTGAAAATTTAAGGGCATTCCATGAAACTTCGTAAGTGCCGGGTGATAGCTGCTCATTAACAAGATTATCAACTTCCCTGCCAAGCATATCATAAACTGCAAGTTTCACGAATGATGCTTTGGGTATGGCAAACTTAATCTTTGTATTCGGGTTAAAAGGGTTTGGATAATTCTGGTAAAGCGCGTAATTGCCGGGTATCACATTTGAAATTGGCTCTATCCCAATTACTCCGCCTGTAGTTGTCTTATACAGTAAGCCGTTTTGCCCGCCTACATAACCTGTATTAACATCGCTGAAAAATGTGGAAATGAAATAGTTGTTTGGATTGGGGTTAGAGTTTATTGCAAACCATATCATACCTGAATTTGTCGATTTCCATGTTTTGGAGAGTCCCGACATGTACCCGGTATTTGAGTTAATGAACTGTACACTTAAAAACACTTTCCTCTCAGGTGGAAGAATATTCAGCCAGCTGAGTCCCCTGTTATTTGTACGGCATATAAGCGAATCACCAATTATAAGGCATGAATTTTCATTTATCGGATATACGTCGCGAATAATTCCTTTGGGATTGATCGAAACAGGGAACCACGAATCTCCGGCATCGCTGGTTCTGTGAACCTTAGCTGTATCGCCAGTGTATATACCCGTATTTGAATCGAAGAAATGAACTTTGCCCCAGTTAAGGACATGGTTTGGAATATCACTCCGCTCCCAGTTCAACCCTGCGTTGGTTGATTTAAAAACACCATGATTAGCTCCGGCAAATGCAGTATTTGGATCGACATATTGTATATTATAAATATGGCTGTTGATATCAGGAGAAGTTATATTGATCCAGTTCAGTCCTGCATCAGTCGTCCTGTATATGAATCCGGTAAGTGAATAACTTCCCCCGACTGCAAGCCCGGTAGTAGAATTGAAGAAGTAAAAATCTTTTATCCTGAAATTGGAATCCAGCAGGACGCGGTTCCAGCTGCTTCCTCCGTTAGTTGTGCGGATGATCTCTCCGCCAATTAAATTGGGAATATCCCATGAATTGCTGCCGATAAAACCGGTTGAGTTATTGATGAAATGAATTGCGTAAAGGTCATAGATAGAACCTGAGACCTGCTGCGACCACTGGGAATAAATTGGTTTAGCAGAAACTGAGATAAAGAAAATAAGAAGCGAAGTGCGAAGCACACTGCACTT
>JAIOIK010000127.1 GCA_019912545.1 Ignavibacteria bacterium
GTTCCGTAATTGATTAATATTGTACTGTTTCATAATCTGGTTACTTTTGAGTTTATTTGATTGTTTGGTCACACAAATTTAACTCTTAAGAACCAGATTTTCTTTTACTTATATCTTCCTTTAGTGTCGTGTACTAAGGAAAGAATCCTTATGCAGGTAAATTTCTAGTTGGAGATTTCAAAGGATACCATTCTTATAGAACAGGTAACTACAGAATCATATATGAAATAATTCATGCCAGGATTATTATTTTAGTATTAAAAATCGATAAACGTGGCTCTGTTTACAACTAATTTGCAGCCATCTTCTGTTTAATTCTCTTTACCAATCCGGGTCCTTCATAAATCAAACCAGTATAAATTTGCACAAGTGATGCACCAAAATCAAGCTTTTCCTTTACATCATCATAAGTAGAAATCCCGCCGCATGCAATCACTGCCAGTTTATCCCCGGCATGCTTTTTGACATATTTAATAACTGAGTTAGATATCGGCTCAAGCGGCTTACCGCTTAATCCCCCGCTTTCGTAATTTCCTTCAGGAAGAGTTGCTCTGGATATTGTGGTATTGGTTGCAATAATCCCGGTTATATTGTTATCAACTGAAACCTGGATTATATCATCCAGCTCAGCCTCGGTTAAATCTGGGGCTATCTTCAGGAAAATGTCCTTAGTTGAGTCTGAGTAAGTTTCATCAAGTTCTTTGTTCAATCCCTGCAATGACCTCAATATCTCATCGAGGAATTTCTTCTGCTGCAATTGCCTGAGTCCCTCGGTATTTGGTGAGCTGACATTTATGGCAAAGTAATCGGCATGCTCAAAACACTTTTCAAATGAAAATTTATAGTCCTGGTAAGCATCATCCAGTTCGGTTCGTTTGTTCTTCCCTATATTTACGCCTACTATAAAATCATTCGGCAGGTTTTCTTTTGTTTGTTTTAGGTTCTCTTCAAATTCATCCGCACCGCAGTTATTGAATCCAAGCCGGTTAATAATTCCACCAAATTCAGGCAGCCGGAACATTCTGGGCTTTTCGTTACCTTCCTGCGGCAAAGGTGTGACAGTTCCTGCTTCTGCAAAACCGAATCCCATGGCATCCCAGCCCTGCATAGCTGAGCAGTTTTTGTCCATTCCGGCTGCCAGTCCTATTGGATTCCGGAATGATAGTTTCCCAGCTTTAACATTAAGCTTTTCACTCTCGAACTTAAACATCATCCGCAATATGCCGGGCGCTATTCCACCCGAAAGCATTTTAATGGTGAAATTGTGAATTTTCTCCGGGTCGTAATCGAAAAGTAGCGGACGGATTATCTTTTTATAAAGCATTATGCAAAGATAATTTAAAAATCACACTTTATCTGTGCAGTTGAAATTCCGAATTTAAACTTAACAAGAGGCTGTCTCAAAACCAGTGGGACAGACATTCCTGTCTGTAGAAATCAACATTTATGATTAATAATCACAGACAAGAATGTCTGTGCCACTGAAAAATAGAACTTTTGAGACAACCCCTTGTTCGGGAGTGTGTGCTGCCTCATTCAAACGAAATCTGAATTGAATTGAAACCCCTCATATTTTGAAGTAAGTTACCATAATGAAAGAAATATATTTGGATAATGCAGCAACTACTCCCTTAGATGAGCGTGTTTTGGAGGCTATGCTTCCCTATTTGAAAAGCAAACACGGGAATGCGTCTTCAGTTCACAAATTCGGGCGCGAGGCAAAAGTATTGCTTGAAGACGCAAGGGATACTGTTGCTGAATTCATTGGCGCGAAGCCGGCTGAGGTATATTTTACATCGGGAGGGACCGAATCGAATAACTTTGCACTTAAAGGTATAGCCTTTGCAAATTTGGGCAGGAAAAACCATGTAATTTCAGACACAATCGAGCATTCTGCAGTCATAGATACATTAGAATATCTTAAAAGCCGTTTTGGGTTCAATGTTACATATCTGGAAGTGAACAAATTCGGAGAAATCAATTTAGAGGAATTGAAGAATTCTATTACTGATGAAACTTTTCTTGTATCGGTAATGCATTCAAATAATGAACTTGGTATAATAAATGATGTTGCAGGCATTTCAGGAATTACAGGAAACAAAAGCATACTTCTCCATACGGACTCAGTTCAGAGCGTTGGTAAAACTCACTTTAATGTTAATGAACTAAACTGCAATACTGCGACACTTTCAGCACATAAAATTTACGGACCAAAAGGTATTGGCGCATTATATATCAGGCGTGATACACCCATTGATAAATTCATTCACGGCGGCAAACAGGAGCGCGACAGGCGCGGTGGAACAGAAAATATTGCCGCTATTGCTGGGTTTAAGAAAGCGATCGAGATCCTCAAAACTGATATGGCAACAGATATTGAAAAATACAAATTGCTGAAGCAAAAACTTATTCTTCAATTGAGAGAAAATTTTGGAGAAAAGACCATCATAAACTCTGCTGATGGAATAAACTCACTTCATAATATTGTGAATATTTCCTTCGATCCGGCCAAAACTGATCTGGACCCTGATACATTGTTGATTAAACTTGATTTAAAAGGAATTGCAGTATCTTCAGGTTCTGCATGCACATCCGGTTCAATTCAGCCTTCTCGTGTACTTAAAGCAATTGGATATGATGACAGTATGGCAAAGGCCAGCCTTCGGATCTCTTTTGGAAGATTTAATGAAGAAAGTGATGTAGATAGTTTGGTAATTACTTTGAAGGAAATAATTAGTTAAGGGATTTCAATTTCAGGTTTTCTTCAGTTTCTTCTTCATCAGGGCGTTTCTTCCCGCCGAAAAATTTCTTCATCTGATTTCTGGTGCTCCTGAATATTCCGGTGCTTAAGTAGAACAGGCAAAACGCAAACAGCCCTTCGCCGCGTGTAATTAGTACAAGTATTATTGAAAGGATCACAATAACTGATTTAACCGGGCGTTCTTTTAACTCTCTCACCGAAAATTTGGGAGTAGTGTCATATTTAAACGTGCTGACCATAAGCAAAGGGAGTCCGATAGCCAGGGAGTAAACAAATATCTCACTTAAGCCTGGCGAAAAATTCTTATTGAAGTAAAAAAGAAAGAAAGATGAAACTGTTACAGCTGGAATTGGAATAGGCACACCAATGAAAAAATTCTTATCGAATCCGATCAAATTGGCATTAAATCTTGCGAGCCTAAGAGCTCCAAAGATCATTATCAGCGCTGATAGTGCGATACCAAGACCGTCAAGTGAGATGAAAAACGCTTTGTAAAGAATGATTGATGGCGCTACTCCAAAAGAAACAAGATCTGCGAGGGAATCAAGCTCAACTCCGAATTTTGATGATGTACCCGTAAACCGCGCAACGGCGCCGTCAAAGATATCGAATAATCCCGCATAAAGAATAAATAAACAAGCCTGAGAGAAATTTCCTGCATCTGCGTGAATAATGGACATAAATCCGCAGAAAAGATTAAGTACTGTAAACAGGCTTGGTATAAATCCCATGCGGTTTCTCAAACTATAGTTTTACCTCCGCAAGTACTGTTACGCCGCCAGTGACTTTTTGGTCTATCTTTACTTTTATATCACTGCTAGCTGGAATTATAACATCTGTTCTGGAACCGAATTTTATCATTCCGAATTTATCCCCGATCTTGACTTTATCACCAACTCTTAGCTCACAGACTATGCGCCTTGCAACAAAGCCGGCAATCTGCTTAAATAATACTTTGTATTTCTCTGTCTGAATTCCTATTTCCGTTCTTTCGTTTTTTTCTGCTGAGTTATGGTCATAAGCCGCAATAAACTCTCCTTTAATATACCTGTAATACTTCACAACTCCGGTAACCGGGATCCTGTTTACATGAACATTAAGTGGCGATAAGAAAATCCCGATAACTGTTGCTTTTGAACTAAGGAACTCTTTCTCTTCGATATCTTCAATCAGCATTACTTTGCCGTCTGCAGGTGAAAGGATCTCACCCTCCTTCAGGTCTATTGGTATCTTTCTTAGCGGATCACGGAAAAAATAAAGAGTAAAAGATATAAGCAGAATTGAAAGCGCCAATAATATTAATTTTGCAATCTCATTAGGTATAAGCAGTGCAATAATATCCAAAGCAAGAGTAATAACCAGTGCTTTTATCACAACATTTCTGCCGTATATTGTAAGTCTCAATTATTTCCCGCCTGTAATTCTCTTTCTGACCTCAGCATAAGCTTCATTAACGCCGCCAAGATCAAACCTGAACCGGTCTTTATCAAGCTTTCTATTTGTTTTCGCGTCCCAAAGTCTGCAAGTATCAGGTGTGATCTCATCACCAAGCATTATTCTTCCTTTGCCGCCTTTATCTTTACCGAATTCAAGCTTGAAATCAACCAGCCTTAATCTTCTTTTCAGGAAAAATGGTTTGAGTATGATGTTGATCTTTTCTGCCATCTGCCTGAGTGCTTTAAGGTCACTTTCAGTTGCGATCTTCATTGCAATCGCATGAGAGTCGCTGATCATTGGATCACCAAGGGCATCATCTTTGTAATAAAATTCAACAATTGGTTTAGCCAGTTTATGTCCTTCTTTAAATCTTGTTTTCTTCAGGAGGCTTCCTGCAGCGATATTTCTTACAACAACCTCTATCGGAACTATCTTAAGTCTTTTGATAATCATTTCGTTCGGTGAAATTTGCTTCACAAAATGCGTTTTTATGCCTCTTTTTGAGAGATAATCGAAAATAAAAGTAGTAAGTTCGCAGTTAATTATTCCCTTATTTAGGATTTTACCGCGTTTTTGAGCATTAAATGCAGTTGCATCGTCTTTAAACTCCTGTAAAAGCAGGTCCGGCTTACCTTTTATCGTATAAAGTTTCTTAGCCTTTCCTTCGTAAATTTTCTTTATTTTATTGTATTTTTCAGTCATTTGAATTGAATTAGGAAATCAAAATTACATATATCTGTTTCAAATTACAATCCAATCAAAATCAATATGCACTCAAAATAAGCTGTATTTTTGCAATACCTGCCAGAGCGTAATACTAATTTCCTATTCTATTTAATCTATTTTAGATATTTTTAAGATTCACTTTTAAAAGTTATGGTTAACCACGAAAAAGCTTACGTCATATTTAAGTCACTTCCTGTTTTGGAAACCCAGAGGCTGAGGCTGAGAAAACTTTCCATGAGGGATGCCGGAGATATTTTTGAATATGCCTCCATTCCCGAAGTAGCCGCTCATGTTATGTGGGAGTATCACAGGAATATTTCTGACTCCGTACATTTTCTTAGATTTGTTACTAAACAATATGAGGATGGTTATCCTGCGCCCTGGGGCATTATACATAAAGAGCTTGGAAAACTGATCGGCACGATCGGTTACCATGTGTGGAGTGTGCAGCACGGATTTGCGGAAGTTGGATATGCACTCTCAAAAGAATTCTGGAACAAGGGTTATACCACTGAAGCACTTATCGAGGTGATAAATTTCGGATTTGAGCATATGGCATTAAAAAGAGTTGAAGCTACCTGCATGCTGCCGAATAATTCCTCTGAAAAAGTTATGCAGAAGTGCGGGCTGAAGTTCGAAGGGATTCTGCGGCAAAGGCTTTTTGCAAAAGGTGAATTCCACGATCTTAAGATGTACGCAATGTTGAGATCTGATTGGGAAAACATAAAAAATGTAAAGGAACTATAAAGTTTGTCATCAAAGCATAAAAAAGAAGATCTAATTAAGGTTCTAATTAAAAGCGAAGGTACTTATTTGGGACGCGGCTCAAACCAAGAGAACAAAGAATTCCAGGGCACGCTTGTTTTGAAGCCAATTGTTAATAACAGGGGTGTGGTGTTAAAGTATAAAGCTGTTGGAGTTGATGGAGATGAATTCAACAAAGAGACAACCCTCTATAATAAAGATACCGTACTGTATAATGAAGAATATACAATCATTTGTTATGATAATATGAACGAACTTTCTCTCTGGACTTTGAACAATAACATTGGTACAATGGCGCGGTTTGACTTGAGGCGTTTCCGGCAGATTTCGGGAAAGCGTTCCTTGTTCATTTTTGGCTTTGGCGATCCCGAAGATAATAACGTATTCAGAGAAGAAATCTCGATAGAAAGCTGGGAAAACGGAGATTTGAGCTATAATTATTCATGGGGTGAGGCCGGCGGTCATTTTCTATCACGCTCAACTATACGGATGAAAAAAATCAGTAAATAGTGCATTGTTTATGCGCATAAATTTGCGTATATATACTTATAAAAATGACAAAATATGAGTACTGAGAGACTAAATATTACAATACCTTCTGAAATAGCAGAAAAGTTTAAGAGGAAAATAAAACCAAGGAAGAGAAGTGAGTTTATTTCTAAAGCTATTGTTAAAAGTTTAAATGAAATTGAAAAACAACAATTGAATGCTTTAATGAAAGAAGGTTATTTAGCAAGAAATGAAGATGATAAAGAACTGATTACTGATTTTGAAAATACTGTTTCTGATGGATTAGATGAGTAATATTAATCGTGGTGACATCTTTTACGCTGATCTTAACCCGGTTATAGGAAGCGAAATATCAAAAACCCGGCCAGTATTGATAATTTCAAATGATGTTAACAATGAGTATTCTTCTACAGTTACTGTTATTCCAATATCATCCTATACAGGCAGAAAAATCTATCCTTTTGAGGTATTAATCGAATCTAAATCCGGTATTTTACAAAATGACTCATTACTAAGAACAAATCAAATCAGAACCATTGATAAATCAAGGCTGAAAAATAAAGTTTCTTCTGTTGACCACAATGTTATTCAACTCGTAGAAAAAGCACTTTGTTTACACCTTGGGATAGATTTTTGAAGCCCATAAATTAATTACTTTTTTTTAGGAATTGTACCGTTAAAGAAATTGTTGATAATTTTGATATGAAAACACTTGTTTGGGTTTTTACTGCCTTCTTGATTTTACCTATTTGTTATTCCCAAAACGACGGCATTAACAAATTATCATCTTCTTTTAAGATCGTACGCCTTAAATACTCCGGCGGAGGTGACTGGTATAACGATCCCTCGGCAGAAGTAAATATGATGGACTACCTTAAGAAAAATACTACTATTGATGTTGACGAACCAAAATTTTATTCTGTTGATGTATCTTCGGATGATATCTTTAATTTTCCGTTTATTGTGATAACCGGGCATGGGAACATTTCATTTTCTGATAGCGAAGTAAAGCGGCTCAAGTTATATCTTGAGCGGGGCGGCTTCATTTATGCTGATGATGATTACGGAATGGATAAATCTTTCCGCAAAGAAATGGAGAAGATCTTTCCGGGCGAGCAGATGCAGGAACTTCCTTTCAATCATAAGATATACAGTTCACAATATAACTTTCCAAACGGACTGCCTAAGATCCATGAACATGACGGCAAGCCGCCGCAGGGCTTTGGTTACTATTTAAACGGCAGGCTTTGTGTATATTATACATACGAAACTAATATTACCGACGGCTGGGCAGAACCACGTGAACACGAAGATCCCCCGGAAAAGCGCGACGAAGCCTTTAAGATGGGTACGAATATAATAGTTTATGTGCTGAATAATTGAAAAAATTCTGAAAGGCTTTTTTACCACTAAGGCACTTAGGACACGGAGATGTGAAGTTTGTAATAAATGAGACTGGAAATGAAAGTTTTGTTCTCCCCCCTGCCTGCAAGGGGGAGCTAGAGGGGGTTACTATTTTTATATTCAGTTCACATAACTATCTTGCAATTTGGGAACAATATTAGCATAATTAGGCTTAAATAGGTAAAGAAACCATCCATAAACCGCATAATTACAGCCCTCTAAATAAAGTAATATGAGCAGTTTAGAGCTTACGTACAGGAGTTTTTTGACAAGGATATCTGATGTCGGAAAAAAAGATGTCCTTTTCAAAGCGCTAAGGTATTCCCTTCTCACACTTTCTGCGTTCATAATTATTGCGCTGCTTGTTATTTCCCTCGAGGCGATCTTTGGCTTCAGCTCCGCTATACGCAAAGTAATGTTCTTTGGTTTCATCTCAGCATTCCTTGCAACTGTTGTTATGATAATCATCTCAGCCTTTTCCTCATACAGATCAGTTAACAAAAAAACCAAGATAAATGAATATGCCGGAAGAATTGGCAGATACTACCCTGAAATAAAGGACAACCTGCTGAATGCAATACAGATGTATGATTATACCACACGGAACGATCATATTTTCTCAGGAGATCTTGCAGCCGGGACAATAGAACAGGTTAACGAAAGATCCAGGCCTCTGGATTTTTCGCGTGTTATTTCATTCAGAAAGAATAATTCACTTATTGCGCTTTTTGTTTCTTCACTTATTATTTTCTCAGTGCTGCTTTCTGTTTTTCCATCCACATTTCTAACCGCTGCGGGCAGGATTGTTAATTATAACTTCAATTTTGTTGATAACTCGCTTGGCATAGCTTTTGAAGTCAAACCGGGCACTTTAGAGATCGCAAAAGGAGAAAGCGCTGAGATCTATGCGAAGATAATGTTCAATGATGCGGCTTATAATACAGACGAAATAACTTTTAACACAAAACTTATTACTGCCGATGGAGTGGAGATATCCGGCACCGAAGAAAAGATCAAAGCATTCAACACTAATGAGTTTAAAACTGAACTTTCAAATATTACTTCAAACACAATTTACTGGTTTGAGTATAAAGGGATAAAAAGTTCATCATATAATATAAGCATCACCAACAGGCCTGTTATCAAAAGTGTGAAGATAACCGTCTATCCTCCCGCTTACACAAAACTTCCTTCCAGAACGATTGAATGCAATGAGATTTCAACAATTACCGGCAGCACAATATATGTGGAGCTTGAAGCATCAGACGACTTAAACAGATCAATGCTCCAGTTTTCAGGTGCATCAACACCAATAAATATGGAGCTAAGCGGCAAAAGTGCCCGGGGATCATTTATTGCCTCCTCAAACGGCACCTTTAAGGCAGGCGTTGTTAAAGAGTTTAACGGGAAAGAACTTACAAATGTAAATCCACAGGAATACACGGTTAGAGTTTACCCTGACGAGTATCCAAAGATCACAATAACCGAACCGGATAACTCCGCAACAAATGTTCAGGGAAAAAGCGAACTGCTCGTAAGATCAAAAGTAACTGACGATTTTGGCTTTACCAAAATGCGGCTTGGATACAAGGTTGTAAAATCAAAATTTGGTCCGGCTGATGAAAATTTCCGCTTTGCAGAAATTCCGGTCAAGAATCCGGATGCAACAGGTTTGGAAGTGCCTTATGTGTGGAGTCTCTCTTCACTGAATCTGGGAACAGAAGATGAGGTAGAGTATTTTGTAGAAGTTTATGATAACGATGCAGTAAGCGGGCCTAAGATGTCCCGCTCGGAAACACGTAAACTTGTTTACCCATCACTTGAAGCGTTGATGGAAAAGACTGAAAAGACTAAAGAAGAAATTGAGAGTTCACTTAAATCAGCATTTGAAGATGCAATGGAGTTAAAAAAGGAACTTGATGAGATCAAGGAAAAGATGGAGAACAATCCCGAAGAGCTGGGATTAAACGACCCGAAGAAAAACCAGGAAATGATGCAGAAGATGGATAACGTCCAGAACAGCCTGAATTCAACAAAGCAGAAGCTTGAAGACCTTATGAAGGAAATGCAGCAAAACAGCCAGATATCAAAAGAGACACTGGATAAATATATGGAACTGCAGAAAATGTTCCAGAAGATAGATTCCGAGCAGCTGCGCGAAGCGCTGAAAAAGCTTCAGGAAGCAATGAAGAACATGAACAAAGATGAGCTTAAGGAAGCAATGAAGAACTTTAAGTTCGATGAAGAAAATTTCAAGAAATCGCTTGAAAAAACGATGGAGCTTCTGAATAAAATTCTTAACGAGCAGAAATTCGGTGAGCTGACTCAGAAATTGGATGACATAACCAAAGAGCAGGATGCACTTAAAGAAGAGACAAAGCAATCCGAAAAAAGCGATAACAGCAAGATGAACGATCTTGCAAAAAAGCAGGATAACATAAAGAGCGAAACTCAGGATTTCCAGAAGCAGCTGAAAGAGCTTTCGGAAAGCATGAAGAAAAATGGTGACCAGCAGCTTTCTAAGGAAATGCAGAAGTTGCTTGAGGAAATGATGAAGAAAATGCTTGAGCAGAAAATGCAGAAATCAAGCGATAACCTGCAGCAAAGTAGTAAAGACCAGTCCGAGAAGAACCAGGAAGAAATTTCAAAAGATCTTAATGAACTTAATCAGCAAATGCAGGAAATGCTTGCCAGTATGCTGGAGAAGGAAAACCAGAAGCTGATGGCAAAGATGCAGGAGTATCTTGACCGGCTGAAAGAAATGTCGAAAAAGCAGGGCGAACTGATGGAGAAATCCGAAGAGCTTGATAAAAACAGCCAGGCAAAGGAATTCCAGGATAATAAACAGGAACAGGACAAGCTTCAAAATCAGCTTTCGAATCTAACTGAAGAAATGATGAGCATGGCGGAACAAATGGGTATGACCCCCATGATGAGCAAGAATCTCGGGGATGCATACAACGAAATGCAGAAAGCATCTGAACAGCTTGGCAAAAAAGACGGCAAAAGCGCGAATAAGTCGCAAGGCAATGCGAAAGAAAGCTTAGATAAAGCCGCGGAAAAAATGTCGCAGATGTGCAAAAGCGGCAACAAGAGCGGTAAAGGCAATAAACCTTCAATGAGCCTGCAGCAGTTGTTACAGCAATTGCAGCAAATGATAGGGCGGCAGCAGGGATTGAACCAGCAGATGCAGGGCATGCAGCCAAACGGCAACCAGGGGCAGATGACTCAAGAACAAATGGCCGAAATGCAGAAACTTTCGCAGGAACAGGAGCAGATCAAACAGGGCGTTCAGCAGTTGAATGAGGAATTCAAAAAGCAACAGGAACTTGACGGTAAAAAACTGCTTGGTAATTTAGACCAGGTACAAAAAGATATGAGCGAAATAATCAAGGATCTTGAAAATAATAACATCACCCCTGAGACAAAGAAACGCCAGGAGAAAATCCTTTCAAGAATGCTAGACTTCCAGCTTTCTACGCGTGAAAAGGATTTTGAACAGAAACGCGAATCACGCCCGGGCAGAAATTTCGATAGAAGCACTCCCCCTGAAATAGTTATATCAAAGCCGAATATCATAAATGGAATAAACCAGGATGCACTTGAGCTTCAGCAGGAAAACTATACCGAAGATTATGAAGTGCTGATACAGAAGTACCATGATAAAGTAAAACAGCTTGACCATTAGTCTATTGGGCATATTCATTTAAAGCTATATGAATTGTAAATTCACTAACCTAACAATCTTACAACTTTCTAACTTTACATCTTTCCGGTTTGCTCTCTTGCACCCGGGATATTATTATATTGATGTAAATTCTTCGAAAATCTCCTAAAATCGGCATTTTCCCGATCCATAACTTAATTATTTCCTTACTGATAATTAACATTTGAATCCTTATATTTGTGTAATAATTAAAAAACACATTTCATATTAACATTAAAGGAGACGAAACAATGAGAAGATTATTACTTCTTTTTATGGTATTACTTTCACTTGCAATTGTTGAAAAAACTTCAAGCCAGATCATCTTAACAGAAAATTTTGAATATCCGGCAGGTGATTCTTTAACAGCACATGGCTGGACATGGATAAATAGTTATGTTAATAGAGTTCTTGTTGCCACAGGTAATTTGACATACGCAGGTTATGTTAACTCGCCAGTTGGTGAATTTGTCAGATTACATAATACCGGCCAGGATGTATACAGGCAGAATGATTCGATATATAATGCAAATGCATATTATTCGTACCTGATAAGAGTAGATTCAGTTTCGGCAACAGGTGATTATTTCTCTGCGCTCCTGCCTAACTCATCTACTTCCAATTATACAATGAGAACATTCATTAAATCTGCAGGCGCAGGATTCCAGATTGGCATATCCAAAAGTACTGAAGCTGCAACTTATGCTCCGACAACTTATAATTTAGCAACAACATATTTAGTTGTAGTAAAATATACTTTTAATACAGGCACAAATCAGGATGACCAGCTCAGTCTTTTCGTTTTCTCAGGAGCAATTCCCGGATCGGAACCTGCCCCATCAGCCGGACCTATTACCGGAGCATCAACTGACTCTCCAAATATCAGCCGTTTTGTATTGAGACAGGGTACGGCTGCAAACGCACCTGTATTAGACATTGACGCTATCAAGGTTTTCAGAACATGGGGTAACCTTGTTGGTGTAGCTCCTATTTCAAGTGTAGCGGAAAACTTCTCATTATCACAGAATTATCCAAATCCGTTCAATCCTTCTACAAAGATAAATTTCTCAATTCCCGAAAGAGGATTTGTTACAATGAAGATCTATGACTTGCTCGGAAAAGAAGTTGCAGCACCTGTAAATGGCGACTATTCCAGAGGAACATACGCTGTTGATTATAATGCAGCAGGCTTAAGCTCAGGAATCTACATTTACAGCATCGAAGCAAAGACTGAGAGCGGAAATATATTTAAAGATACAAAGAAGCTCACTTTGATAAAGTAATCATTTCATAAATATTAGTTACTCAAAAGGAGGCCTTGCCTCCTTTTTTTTATCTATTCCTAATTTTGTTGTTTTTGTATAAAAAAAGCAGTAAAATTGATTACACAACTGGCATCAAACTTAACAATTAAATGCAATGAAAACTTTACTCGTTTTTTTGTTGGTTTTTTCTTCAGTCTCATATTCACAAAAAATGTACAGTGACTTGCCCGGCAGCATGCAGATAAATCAGGTTACAGGCGGCGAAATACAAACAAGATCCGTAACTGTTAATGAACCCGATGGTAATTATTACCTTCCAAATCCGGTGGGGCAAAGTTACATAGATAATAATTCCGCAATACGCTGGTCATTCCTTGATCCAATTGCAATTGGCGACCGGTGCGCAACCAGCAGTAATGGCCTGTACCAGGCAACAGGCTGGGCGCTTAATACGGAAAGAGTATCATTATACAATAATTCTTCATCTGTTCCGTTGTGGGAATATATGACTAATCCGAATACCAGTATCAATTATACTGCTGTATCGGATACAGGCGGCTATATAGTAAGCGGCAGCCACCATAATATCCTTGTCTTTAACAGGTCAAGCGCGGTTCCGGTTTTTGATTTTAGCCTTGAAACCGCACTAGCTGATACAGGTATAGCCGGCCCGGTTGATATTACAGGAGATGGAAACTTCATTATTGCCTGTGCCAGCCGCCAGGACTCAAGCTGGATATTTGGTTTTAACAGAACTTCTACAAACTGGGTTTGGCGTTACAGGGTAGGTCAGACAATTGCCGGCGGAGCAAGCATTCAGGGAGTAAAAATTTCGGGCAACGATTCAGTTGTTATTGTTAATACATATATGGGATTTTATGTATTCAGAACTTATACTGGTCAGCTTCTCTTCCAGGGTTCAATAAATCCCGCAAGCAGTAGCGGGACCCAGTTCCCCCAGGCTATAAGCGGAAACGGCGGCTTAATTGCTACAATTAATTACAGCGGCAATTTAAGGCTTTACCAATGGAATGGCTCAACATATAATTTTCTATGGCAGCACTCAGAAGGAAGTACGTGGATGAGCGGAGCAGATATCAGTTATGACGGATCACTTGTTGCATGCGGCACATTGAACTTCCTTGGCGGCAGTAATTATGACGGCAAAGTGAAGCTATTCCGGTCAACCAGCTCAACACCGCTCTGGACATATTCAGGATGCGGAGATGAAGTTACCTGCGTATCTTTTTCAAAGGATGGCAAGATACTTGCTGCTTCTACATGGGGAGATTTAGGCAATGTTAATAATGATCTGCTGGTTTTCAAGACTTCTGTGCTTGCCCCAGCCCCGATATTTGCAGTAAATTCACCCGGTTCTTTTTTCTGGTGTGATGTTTCTGCCAGCGGAAGTACTGTAATTGCAAGCGGCAAAAGGATTCATGCAAGGAACTTTGGCAATGGCGGAGAGGTTTATAATATTTTTATAGATACAAGCGACGTTCCGCTTTCATCTGGAAACCAAAGTACCGTGCCCGGATCATGCAGGCTTCATCAGAATTATCCAAATCCGTTTAATCCGTCAACACAAATAAATTATGATATTCCCAAAGAGGGCTTTGTAAATATCAGCATTTATGATGTACTGGGCAGGAAAGTTTCTGCATTAGTGGATAAACTCCACAGAAGCGGAAAGTATTCAGTGATATTTAATGCAGAAGCATTATCAAGCGGCGTTTATTATTATAAAATAACATCGGGGGAATTTACTGATACAAAAAAGCTTATATTTATTAAGTAAGAAAAGAGGTACAATAGAAAGGGGGCTCACTGTCCCCTTTTCTATATGCAGTAGTTTTACTTACCGGCTGCTTCGCGCTGTTTTTTCCTGAGTATAAAATTCAGTACATACGCATCAAAGCATATAAACGTAAATACTCCAATTCCGATGACCATTGCATTACCTCTTCTAATGCCGATAATAATAAAAGTAACAGCAGAGATCAGCGTTAATGCCACGCCAATGTGAGCCATCGTGTGATTTTCATTCTTTGTGGGGATTGATAATGCAAGCAGAATTACTCCGATTCCGGGGGCAATAAGTGCGGTTGGGCTGCCCGATGTAATGTATCCGTAAACACCTAATGCGATCAAGACAAAGGCGTTTATTATCATTACAACATGATTCTTTATCATTTTATTCAACTCAGTTTATGTGATTGTATTGCTTTTTTTCTTCTCATAGAACAAATATGCTGCAGATAAGAGTACGGCTAGATATGAAAATATAAAAAGCATTCCTGTGCTGCCCTTATCATACCTGAACTCAATTATTGTGCCTGCTTTGGGAGATACTACTCCCCTGATCATTACATCTGTTTGATAGACAGGAACTTCAGTACCGTCTATAAAAGCTTTCCACCTTGGGAACCATGTATCATTTAGCACAACAAAACCGGGCTCATTTGCTTTTATGGTAATAGAATGATTATCCTCACTTAAAACTTCAGCAGTTCCGTTCTTTGAATCCGCCGGTAATTGAGGTACAGCGCCATTTACATACGCCATGGATTTAGGGTCAAAATTGTCATCTATCAGTTTAGGAGCATTTCCCTTATTTGAACTTACACCGAATGATTCTACTTTAGAAACAACCCATGACTTATTTAAGGTTTCAGGCAATCGGTAAGCTTTCACTCCGGCGCTGTCCCATACTTGTTCAAATGGTTTGGATACATTCCACACAGAGCTAAGGTATTTGACTCCGAACAATTCACAAAGTTTTGTAAATTTCGGGGTTGGCTGAAAATTATTTTTAACAAGTCCCGCAGTTCTCCCCACAATACCGCTGTTGTTTGCATTTCCCCATACTTCATAGATGAAATCCGGAACAAGCAGCAGGTAACCGTCTATCATATGCACACCAAAATAAGCGCCTATATTAGGAGGCACAAGTTTTGCACTGAGGCCATACAGATCGTGGCTTCCCTCCCATCCCCTGCTCTTTTCATAAACTTCGGTCAAAAATTCATTTCTGCTTAACACATACAGCCTGGAATTATCACTCTTTATTTTTTCAGAATAAGAAGGCGGTTTCAAATAGATATCCGGTGATGCTGTTGTAACCTGTTTTCCTGCGACCAGAAATATTTCTCCAACAACAACAAAAGCTATTACAAGAGAAATTTTGTATTGTGATGCAATATCAGGCAGTACTATTTTAACCGGTGCAGCTTTTACATTTTTTGCTTTTTTAGTCACAGGCTTTACATTCTTCTTTCCGGCTATGTATTCTGCAATTGATCTCACTCCAAAACCGCTGAGAACAAGCACAGAAAGCTCCATGCCTGCCAGCCACCTGACGGGAAATCTGAATGCTTTCGTGACAGGAAAGAGTGAAAATATCTTATATATAGGGAAATTATCTCCCAGTGATAACAGATACGATAGAATTGCAATAATTAAGAGCGGCCACACTACCCCCCGGAATTCTTTCTTCTTTCGGTTGGCAGTAAATCCAATAATTGCTAGAATAAATACTATGGCACCTGAATAGTGGAAAAATTCCCAGAACAGAAATACATCCGGGGATTTAAAACTCAGGTCACCGGCATTACCCATGTAATAGGGATAAACAAATGTCAAAATCCCGCTAAATGGCATGCTGCCCATTCCTGCAAATTCAGAAGTTAACTCCTTTCCTCTTTCTGTAAAAGGAATAAGCTCAGAAGTACTTAGAATTTGCGGCAGCCCGATAATCAAAGAAAGCATGATCCCGATCCCAAGGAATTGAAATACTTTGTAATGTAGAAGTTTCTTGACCAGTGAAAGTTTGATTTCCCTTTCGAAGACGATCCTTAAAAACATATATACAAATGAAAAGAATACCGAAATAAATAAGTGTTGCAAATGTCCACCCAGGAACATAAATCCAAGCAATATGCCAAACAGTAATCCTGCCGAAATCTTTTTTGAGTTAAGGAATAGTTCCACATTGAAAATAAGCCACGGTAAAAATACTATTCCCGTAAGTGAGTTCAAATGTCTGGTATGCCCAGCAATTACCGATCCGCATATTGCAGCCACTGCAGCAGAAGGTATAGAAAGCAGTCTGTTTTTTGTGAGCAGTGAAGTAAGCAGGTAAACACCTATCCCCATCAGTAATGCATGAAGGATTATAAATACATTCATTGATACGACAGGATCAAACAAAACTCCCAACAGCAGGTTTACAGGATAAAGAAATCCGCCTTGCCCTTCGGCAAATATTGGGAAGCCTCCATAAATATAAGGAGTCCATTGCAGTAACTCTCCTTGTTTCAACGCCTCCGAATATAATGTTCTAATGGGTAGGTGGAGGTGGAGCAGGTCGTTTGTGCTTACGTCGTTAGTTGCAATTATGTTTCCTGCAAAAAGTCCCCTGAAAAGCAGCAAAACTGCACAAAATATCAAAAGAAATGCGAATGCGTTTTGAACTTTGGGTGAATCCTTGGTAATATTCAATTTTTCGTGTTAAAAAATAATTTAATTCCAAATATATCTATCAGTTAATTCATAAACTATGGTCAAAAATTGGGTTCTGATGTCAAACTAAAAACAGATAATCGTGCCACGAATAAGTGACTCTAATTGGCTTATCGATGAAAACATGTTCCTTTTAAAGAGGGGTCTTTCAGGTACAGAATATTTGTGGCACGATTTGTTAAGCCGGGTAAAAATCAAAATAGACTTATTCCCCCCCAAACTAAATAAGTCATTGTAATGCTTTTAATTCTTGCATATATTTCGTATTAATTTAGTGTAGTTATTTTTCTGCCATTTGAACAATTCAGTTTTCAATGAAATCCAGATTGAACCACACCCCGTCCTTCGGAGGGGTGAGGTGATACTTAATTTGCATCAACTAATTTCTAATATAAATTGTTTTCTATCTAAACAGTCAGTGGACATAACGAAATAATGCAAAATATCCTGTTACGGTTAAGATTTCCGGTTTCGTTTATGTTTCTATTCCTATTGGTATTTTCATTTCATTTCCTTTTCTTATCAAAAAATTTCAGTGCAGGTTCAAGTGATGCTGTTGTTAAGATCACAAAGGGAGATAACCTTAGGAGTGTTGCGATAAAGCTCGAAGAAAGCCATGTAATATTTAACCGCTACGCATTTATAGCTATTGGGAGATTTTTCGGGTACCAAAATAAGCTCATACCCGGAGAGTATAAATTCGGCAACGGACTAACTTACCTTAACGTTTTAAATACGGTCACCGACCCCACTATAATTAGGACAGTCACTGTGACGATCCCCGAAGGATTGAATGTCAGACAGATCGGGAGACTGCTATCCCGGCAGATTGGCGTTGATTCAGCCAGGTTTGTTGCTGAGGCTAAAAATGACAGTCTGGTTAAATTGTTTGGAGTGCCTGGTAGTAACCTTGAAGGATATTTGTTTCCTGATACATACCAGTTCTCTTTCAACAGCACTAACCGTGAGCGTGAAATTATCTCAGTCATGGCATCAACTTTCAGAAAGAAACTCACTTCCCAAATGCGGGAAGATATGAAGGCTAAAAAATTAAGTTTGAATGATCTCATAACGATGGCATCTATTATTGACGGGGAAACACGCTTTGAGCCGGAGAAGAAAATTATTGCTGCAGTATATTATAACAGGCTGAAAAAAGGGATGAAACTTCAGGCTGATCCAACGGTACAATATGTTTTGCCTGATGGTCCCAAAAATCGTTTGATGTATAGCGACCTTAAATATCCTTCGCCATATAATACATATCTAAATAAGGGATTGCCGCCCGGACCCATAAATAATCCCGGGTTGAATTCGATTATTGCCGCGCTGAATCCGGAGAATAATAAGTTTCTTTATTTTGTTGCAAAGGGAGACGGCTCACACCGCTTTGCAGAAAGTTACGAAGAGCATAAGAAAAATGTTGAATTGTATCAGAAATACCTGAAGGAACTGGAAGAGAAGAAAGCGAAATGATGTTATCTAAAATAAGGGTACTTGGACGTTTGATGCTAAAGCTTGAAACAAGAAGCAAATCAGGCTCTTTGCGCAAGCTTGTGCTCCTGAATATCTCTTACCTGATACCCGGATTCTTCCTCCCCTGGCTGCTGATGAAACAGAACACAGATGCCACGGGTTTTGAGTTTTCATTTTTGACATATTTATTCTACTCATTGATATTAAGCTTTACCATTATTACCGAGCTTGATAACCTGATAATTTCCAAGACAGAAGCCGAGATATTTTCTTCTATGCCGGTGGATGACCGCCTCATGGTAAATGCCAAGATGTACATGATGCTCCGCTACCTTGCTTTTCTTTCATTACCACTGCTATTGCCGGGCAGCATATTTTATTATTCGATCATGAGGTCATTCCCGCGCGCACTCATGTATCTGCTTGCCGGCTTTATGCTCTTTTTATTTATACTGAATATAGCAGCTTTGTTATACAGCATTGCTCTGAAGGTACTTCGCGCCGGAAAGATAAGTACATACACTCTGGCATTCCAGATGATAATGATACTTGTTATGATAATGGGTTACCAGTTCGTTTCATACGGAATAACCGGCAGAGCGGGCAGCAGCATCAGTACTTATGTTAATGTATTAAAGACGAAGGGAATAATTGACCTGTTCCCGCAGGCTTGGTATGCATTTCTAACCACAAGGAATAATTATGTTTTTGAATGGGGACTGATATTTAAGATCCTTTTACCGGTAACGATCTGTTTTATGAGCTATTACAGCCTTAAGCTGTACCTGATGGAAAGTTATTCTGCAATAAGGGAAAAATATCTGAATGCCCGCATTATTGAAGTAAGGCAATCAAAAGGAAAAGGGTTTTACATCTTCAGGCTTGTTTCAGATTTCATAAATGAGATCTACCTGAGAAATAATTTAGAAAGATCTTCCTTTGGGTTGATGCGTGCACTCTACAAAAAAGACAAGACAGTAAGACTCGCGATCCTGCCAATGATAATCATTCCCGTCGGGCTTGCAGTATTTGCCTTATTCACAAACCAGCTCCCCGCGCCGTTTAATAGAAATTATTTTGATATTAAGCCTGTATTCCATATATCAATAATGCTTTGTGTGCTTGTTGTTCTCAATACTGCAATTCTTGGAGTTAAGGTAACTAACTATCCGGGAGTATCCTGGATATACGAATCATATCCTCTCTCTTCACGCAGGAATTTCAAGAACGGGTTCAGGAAGTTTTTTGTGGTTTACCTGCTGATACCAGTTTGTGCGGCGATCGGGATTATTTTTATATTTAAGATACCGCTTGACCAGGCAGTAATGCATACAGTGTTCATTTTTGCAGCAGCAAATTTATATAATTCACTCAACAATCTTTTAAGCAGAGTACTGCCATTTACAAAAGAAAATACGCTTATAAACTCGCTTCAAAGGATGACATCAATTTTATATCCATTCCTTTTCGGGATCATTGTGGTAATGGTTCAATTATTTGTTTACCGGAGCATGCTGACCACGCTTATTACGCTGCTTGCATTTATTACTATGACGTTCTGGATAAATTATTTCGGGTTCGTGAGGGCACCCAAATCTGCTTAAATCCTTCAAAATTCCCATAAAATCAGCATTTTACTTATTAGTTTGTTGTTCTTACAGGTTTTTTTGATTATTTTTTAAAAAATAAATCTATGAAAGACCCCTTGATATACCTTTGCTTACTCCACTTAATATTATTAAGCAAGATATCTTACGGCAAAAATCATACTAATGGACTTGCATCAAGAAGATCCATTCATAATGATGACATTTCCCGGATCAGAAAGATCTTTGATACCGGCTGGATTTTGTTGTGTTCACCAAAAATACTTACATAAACCCAAATTAACCTTTTAATAAAATGAAAAAAATAATATTCATTTTAGTTCTTCTACCGTTTCACTTAATATACTCACAGGAAGCACTGCCTCCTCAGCAGATATTCATGCAGGGCAATAATATCAATACTTGCTTCAGAACTGACGGAATATTTAATTATGATTTCGTTACTTTCCCATCTTCAAGTGCGGGAATGATCTGGCCGGTTACTTCACCAGATAGAAAAACTATGATGTTTGCAAGCGGAATAGTAATCGGAGCAAAAGTAGGGCCCCAACGGGAGTTGAGGACGGGTGCTTCTTTGTATTCATCGCATTACACTTCGGGCAATATACCTATCATCGGGCAAGTGCCGCCCTCGTCAGTATGCAGCGATCCTTCGTGGAGGCCATACCTCGTCAATCTAACTGACCCTGCCTTAACAAGTGGCGGAGTTAGGATGAAAATTGCAGCCGGCAGACAATATACAATAATTTATGATGCCTGGGCAAACTGGCCTATTGACAAAGGGGCACCGTTTTCTGAAGTTAATGGAATACCAGGTTATCAACCCGGGTGGAATGGCGACAGGCCTAGTATAGGGAATGGTTCAATAGCTAGACCTGATGAGCTATCTTTCATGGTCTTTATGGATTATACCAATTGCACTAATGATATTCATCTTGCTTATTACGGGCTTCCTGGTGGAACATTACCGCTTGGAGCAGAGATCCAGCAGCTTACGTTTATGTTTAATTGTCCCCCGCTTCTCGATATGTATTTTATGAAATGGAGAGTTATAAACAAGAGCTTGCTCAACTGGGATAGTGTTTATTTTGCAGAATTAAACGATCCGGATATTGGAGGCATTGTTTGCGCGTTCAATGATGATGCAGGGGGAGTTGATACTTTACGTGATATGGTCTTTACTTATAATTCTGATAATAATGATTGTGTTTATGGTTCCTCACCTCCTGCAATTGGATACAGATTTTTGCAGAGCCCGATTATTCAAACCGGAAATTCACAGGATACTACAAAACTTCCATATGATACTTTAACGGGATGCAAACTAGCTGGCTTGACAGGAAACTATACGGTTTATGATAGCAGACCAGATACTTGCAGAACTGATCCGCAGAACGCTATTCAAGCTTATGACATAATGAAAGGTTTGGATGTCTGCGGAAATCCGATGATAAATCCAATTAACGGACAACCGACCAGATTCAGATATGATGGAAATGCATGCACACGAACAGGCTGGTGCGATTCATTTTCGAATGATGTCAGAGACTGGTCAAACTCAGGTCCATTTGTAATGAACTCAGGTGATACACAGATAGTCGTTATGTCATTTATGGTAACCCGCGACGGCGGGAATAATTTCCAGAATGTTTGTGCATTGCAATCGTTATCGGATTCAGCCCTGAAATATTATTACAATGATTTCAGATTATGCGTTCCTATCGGCATTCAGCTGGTATCAACTGAAATACCACAACAGTTTGAGCTGTTTCAAAATTATCCAAATCCTTTCAATCCAGCAACAAAGATCAGATTCGATATTCCTGTAGGGAATGGTCGTGACCATTCCGTGTTGAAAATTTATGACGCTATTGGCAGAGAAATTTCTGCACTTGTTAACGAAGAACTTAATCCCGGCACTTATGAGGTAAGTTGGGACGCCTCAAATTATCCCAGTGGTGTATATTTTTACAGGCTACGCTCAGGCAATTTCACCCAAACAAAAAAAATGGTGGTAATAAAATGAAAACAATTCTAATACTGTTACTTTGTTTAACTTCATTCTCACAGGAAGCACTGCCTCCTCAGCAGATATTCATGCAGGGAAACAATATCAATACTTGCTTCAGAACAAACGGAATATTTAATTATGATTTCGTGACTTTCCCGTCCCCGGATGCCGGTATGTCCTGGCCCGTTACTTCTCCAAACAGAAAAACTATAAATTTTGCAAGCGGAATTGTGATCGGAGCAAAAGTCGGGCCACAAAGAGAGTTAAGAGTAGCTGGATCTATGTATGCTTCTCATTACACTTCGGGTAATATTCCGGTCATAGGTCAAATACCTCCTTCTTCTGTTTGCAATGATCCTTTGTGGAGAGCATATCTTGTGAATTTGACTGACCCCGCTTTATCCGGCGGAGGAGAGAGGTTAAAGATAGCAGGAGGAAGACAGTACACATTAACTTATGATTCGTGGACAAACTGGCCGGTAGATAAAGGTGCGCCCTTTGTTGAAGTAAACGGAATACCGGGCTACCAGCCGGCATGGAATGGCGACAGGCCAGGAATCGGTAATGGTTCATCGGCAAGGCCTGATGAATTATCATTTATGGTTTTCATGGATTACACCAATTGCACAAATAACATACACCAGTCACAAACCAGTCTGCCGGGAGGCACATTGCCGCTTGGCGTTGAGATCCAGCAACTTGCATTTATGTTTAACTGCCCGCCTCTTCAGGATATGTATTTCATGAAATGGAAAGTAATAAACAAGAGTTCACTCCAATGGGATAGTGCATTCTTTTCAGTTCTGAACGATCCGGACATTGGAGATGGTGGCTGCGGCGCATCTGATGATGACGGCGGAGTTGATACCTTGCGCGATATGGTTTTTGCTTATAATGGAGACAACAATGATTGTAATTATGGCTCCAATCCCCCGAGTATTGGTTACAGGTATCTGCAAAGCCCGATTCGCCAAACCGCAAATCCAATGGATACCGCAAAACTTCCTTACGATACTTTGCCTGGTTTTAAAATTCTGGGGTTAACAAGTAATTTTTTAATTGTTAATGGAAGTGGAAACATTTGTTTAACCGATCCTCATCTTGCGCAGGAGGGGTTTAATGTAATGAGAGGATTGGATGCTTGCGGGAATGCAAAGATCAATCCTATAAGCGGACTTCCGACGATGTTTAACAAGGATGGTAATGCCTGTACACGAACCGGTTGGTACGATTCAATCCCAAAGAATATGAGAGATTGGTCGAATTCAGGTCCGTTTGTTATGAACTCAGGTGATACACAGATAGTCGTAATGTCGTTTATGGTAACCCGTGACGGCGGAAATAATTTCCAAAATGTTTGTGCGCTGCAGTCCTTATCAGATTCAGCCCTGAAATACTATTATAATGATTTCAGATTATGCGTTCCTATCGGCATTCAGCCAATATCAACT
>JAIOIK010000128.1 GCA_019912545.1 Ignavibacteria bacterium
GGACTAAGGGGTTAAATTTCCTTCTTTCAGAATATTCCGTCAGGTCTGAGGACCAGACCGGACATGGATATTGATCTTATTCAATTTGGAGCTTAAGTATAGTAAGAAATAAAAAAGGACGGCCTGAAAAACCGTCCTCACAATATTGTCTTCTGCATGAACTATTTATTCTTTAGTAAGCGCCTGATAATTGCTTCCTGTTTAAGCTCGTTCATTTGCGGCTGTGCCCTATAGCCTGAGTATAATCCGGGCTTGGTAATTGATTTAGACACATTGGTTGCAGCGGTTAGTATTACCCCATCGCAAATAGAAATGTGCCCAACGATACCAACTTTGCCGCCAATCATACAATTCTTACCAATTTTCGTGCTGCCGGCAATGCCAGATTGTGATGCAATAACAGTATTTTCGCCTATTTCAACATTATGTGCTATCTGGATCATATTATCCAGCTTAACTCCTTTACGTATAATGGTCTCTCCTATAGTTGCTCTATCTATAGAACAATTACTGCCTATTTCTACATCATCTTCAATCACAACTATTCCTTTTTGGGGAATCTTCTGAAAGGTGCCGTCAGGATTCTTAGCCTGCCCGAAGCCATCGCTTCCGATAACTGTTCCGGAATGAATTATCACCCTGCTTCCGATCATACTTCCGTTATATACTGTTACATTAGGGTAGATAAGCACGTCATCACCAATTTCTGCTCCGGTTAATATAACAGTATTAGGAAGTATGCTTACGCGCTTTCCTATCTTCACTTTTGCCCCAATAAAAGCGTGTGCTCCGATACGCACTTCTTCATTTGAAATTACGGCAGATTCACATACCACTGCGGTCTCGTCAATTCCCACTTTCTGCAATTCAGTTTTGGGAGAGAACTTATCAAGAAGTTCAAGGAAAGCCAGATATGGGTCTTCAACTTTTATCAACGGAACAACACGGTCATCGAAACGCTCATACTGCGAGCTTATGAATCTTCTTGAAACGATTACAGCACCTGCAGAAGTCCCGCTGAAAAACTTTTCATAAAGTGGATTAGAAATAAAGGTTACTTCGCTTGGTTTGGCAGATTCAATCTTGCCTATACCGGTAACTTCGATGTCACCATCGCCAATAAGCTCGCCGCCAATAAGATTTGCAACATCCTGAAGTTTCATGGAATTAATAAACCGGTTTATTGAGTTTCCAGCTTCTTGATAACTTTCTGAGTCAAGTCATATCTGTCATTCATATACAGAAGCATAAGCTGGCTTGAGCGGTCAATAACAAAATCATAACTGCCTTCTTTCGCAACGTCCTGAATTGCCTTAAAAACCCTGTCCTGCACAGGTTTCATAAACTCTGACTGTTTCTGAAAATACTCTCCGTTTTCACCGAACTTTAACTGCTTGAAATCTGCAATTCTCTTTTCCTGTGTCTTAATTTCATCTTCCTTTTGCAGTCTTACTTTTTCTGTTAATATCAGCTTCTTCTTATCAAAATCATCTTTCAAAAATAAAAGACTGTCATTGAGTGATTGCAGCTCGATCTTCCATTTTTGCACAAGGTTATCCAGGTTAGTCTGTGCATCCTTTGCATCCTGAAGAGTTTCGAGGATCACCTTAGAATCAACATAACCAATCTTCTGCTGTGCGTAAGCCGAAGCAGAAAGTAAAATAAGAGACGATATAAGAATCCATTTTAATTTCATTTACTGAGTATTAAAATTGATAAAAAGTAATACAGAATTATGGTAAACTATTATTTAAGCTTATCAAGAACTTTAAAAGTAATATCAATTTCTTTATCGCCGTAGAGCAATCCGTCTGATGCTTTATCAAATACCATATTATATTTCAGTTCTTTAGCAAGTCCTTCAATCGCTTTTGTTATCTTTTCCTTAACGGGCTTAAAAAGCTCAACCTGAAGGTCGTACAGCACTTTTTGAATATCCTGCTTGTACAAAGAGAGTTCCTGGTCTAATGCCTGTACCTCTTCCTGCATTGCTCCCAGCTCTGTTTCAAGCGCTTTAATCTGGTCTGCGTTCAGTTTACCGGCTTCAATCTGTTTCTGCGCATCAGCATATTTATCTTTAAAGGCATCAGCTTTGACTTTGATATCGTTATCTTTAGCTGTGATAGTATCAACATATAACTTTTGCTGATCTTCAAGCTTTTTCTTTACCTCCTGAGCTTCCGGAAGCTGGTTGATAATGACTTCACTATCTACAAATGCAATTTTTACCTGTGCACCTGCAGAAAATATTCCGGCAATCAGAAATAATAATGCTATTACTGTCTGTTTCAATTATTTCTCCTTTAGTGTTATTATTATGATTAATTTTCTTTTTTAAAATCCCTTGCCAAACTGGAAATGGAAAAGCCATGAAGGGTCCTGGCCATCTACTACTTTCCTGTCAAATCCGTATCCAAGGTCAAATCCTATTATCCCAACTGCAGGCAGCATCAATCTTGCGCCAAATCCAACTGAACGCTTCAAGTCGAGCAGATCAGCGACTTTAAAATTTGGCCACAGGTTTCCGGCTTCTGCAAACATAGTCAGGAAAATCGGTATCGGATCCTGGGAAAGAGAGTACCTTAACTCAACTCCATATTTCATCATGAAACGCCCTCCTACAGGATTACCGGCTATATTCACAGGGCCAAGTGTTCTATCGTCATATCCACGAAGGGCTATGGTATTATATGTTAATCCGCTTCCTCCCATGAAAAAGAGTTCATTTGGAGGAACGTAATTATCACTTGAAAGGCTGCTGATACTTTGTATATCAAAATTAGATGCCAATACCAGCTTGCCTGAGTTATCAAGGCTTTTGAAAGCTTCTGTTTTGAATCCGAGCTTATAAAAATTAGTTGTACCAACAAGGTTTGCTCCGGCAATTTCTGCAGAGAGAGTTACCTTGGAACCGACAGAAGGGTATATCGGGCTGTTTGTAGAGTTCCTTGAAATTACCTGCCCTATACTGAACTGGCTTCTAAGTCCGGTTTCATATATATCCGCTCCCTGTATCACATTTGTTCTCTGGAATTTCAGGAACCAGTCTCCTCTGAAGTAATCATCAGGGAATTTAAATCTTCTTCCAATATTTAGAGTCGAACCGGTTTCCTGTATCTCGTATGTGTACTTTTGCTTAGTATCATATACATCAATTCCTGCTGATGTTGGTGTATTAAAAAGCCACGGCTCGGTAAAACCAATTCTAAAAGTTCTGTATGTACCCTCTGTACCAAAATCCCATTGAAGTGAAAGTATCTGTCCTGCGCCGCCTGAAAGCGGGTCTGTAATATCAAAATTATTAAATGTTAACCCAAGGCTGCCGGAAAACCCAAATGTCTGGCTATAGCCAACAGATGCATTCAGCTGATCAGATGAACGTTCTTCAACTACGTAAACCAAGTCAACAGTACTATCATTCCTCTGAACAAAATCATAATTTAAAACCTCAGGGTTGAAGTAATTTAATTGAGACATCTGCTGCATGCTTCTTACCATTGCTGTTTTATTGAAATACTGACCGGGTATTGTGAAAAGCTCTCTGCGTATAACTTTATCCTGAGTTTTTGTATTACCTGAAAACGAAATAAGTCCTATCCTGTACTGCCTGTTTTCAGAAACATCTATTTTCAGATTGACTATGTTATTTTCTTTCGGGTCTTCTTCTACGTTAGCCTGAAAGCCGAGATAGCCGTTATCCAGATATAATGATGCTATATCGGTCTGGCTTTCATTGCCTCTTAAATTCTGATTCAGCTTAATAGAGTTATAAACGTCGCCTCTTTTAAGGTCAAGTCTTTCGCGAAGCAGGGTATCGTTGTAAACTGTATTACCAATAAAATCTATACTGCCAACTTTGTAACGAGGGCCTTCCTTTACTTTGATAATAATATCAATATCTTCTTTATTGTTCTTGTATTGAAGGTCATCTTCAACTATTTCGGCATCTTTGTAACCCTTTTCTTTGTAATACTGCAGAATGAAGTCTTTATCTTTCTCATAATCCTTGCGGTTAAACCTTGCTTTGTCCCAGAACTTCCACCACTTTCTCTCAGCGGTTTCTTCCATAGCACCCTTTAAGTCAGAAGAGGAAACCTTCGAATTGCCTGAAAACCTGATTTTCCTGACGCTGATCTTCGAACCTTCTTCTATCTTGACTCTAAGCTGGGCTTCGTTAAACGAATTTACAAACTGGTCAACTTTAACTTCAGCCAGCGGATAGCCTTCTTCTTCATAAAGCTTAACAAGGTTGTACTCTATATCTTTAACAGTCTGCTGGGTTATGACCTGTCCCTTTTCAAGGGGGATTTTTTCTTCAAGATCTTTATCGCTGAACTCATCATTACCTGAAAATTTCATATTATCCAGCTTTGGAAGCTCCTTAACTTTTATGATAAGATAAGCGCCGTCGCCGATCTTCTTATCTACCGCGATCTCCACGTCAGAAAAAAGCCTCATGTTCCATAGGTTCATTATCGCCTGCTGAGTTGCCTCGGAAGGGACACTTATCTCGTCACCTATTTTTAGCCCGCTGTTTGAAATAATTATCCTGGAATCATAAAACTTATTCCCTTCAACTGATACAGAAAGTATCTTATATGTCCTGGGTCCTTCCTGGCAATACGTAATTGAAGAAAAAATAATTAATAGTGCTAAAACGGTGAGGAACGATCTATTTATATATAACATTAAACTTTTTTCTTTTTTAGAATTTGTTTTGTGGTCATACCGTATCTGCGTTCACGGTTTTGGTAAGCATTTATAGCATCGTACAATTGGGTACGGCGGAATTCCGGCCAGAAAGTCTTATCAAAATAAAACTCTGTATAGGCTGATTCCCATAGGAGGAAATTGCTAATCCTGAAATCACCCCCTGTTCTGATCAGCAGGTCGGGATCAGGAATACCTCCTGTAACCAGGTAAGATGAAAAAGTTGATTCGTCGATTTCTTTAAGGCTGATCTTAGTGTTTTTAATGTCTGATGATATATTTTTGACGGCATTTAAAATATCCCATCTGCCGCTGTAACTTAAAGCTAAAACCAATGTTAGCCCCTTATTGTTCCTTGTTTTTTCTATAGCTTCCTGAAGTTCTTTCAGAACCTGTGGGGGCATTACAGACATATCCCCAATTGCCATTAAACGCACGTTATTTTCGTGCAGTTTATAAGTTTCGCTCTTTAATGACCTGATAAGAAGCCGCATTAAGATTGCAACTTCTGTCTTTGGCCTGCGCCAGTTTTCTGTTGAAAATGTATATAAAGTGAGATATTTAATTCCAACTTGACCCGCAGCCTCAACGATATCGCGTACAGAATGTACTCCCTGTCTGTGCCCGAATGTTCTTGGCCGACGTTTTTCCTGAGCCCAGCGGCCGTTTCCATCCATGATTATCGCAACATGTCCGGGTATTTCTCCCGTTTTTTTCAATGAATCCTGAATTTTCTTATCAGCCGGCGACGGTTCGTTAAAAGCCATCCTAGTATATTAACAATGGGTTTTACAAACCCCTAAAATATTCTTATTAAACGAATAATTTAGCGTATAAAGTGCAAAAATACAATTGAGAAAACAGTGCTGAAAATGATGGTAAATTATCAATAAAATACAGTTTAATATTAATATATAGAACAGAGTACTTTAATGACACTTATAATAGGTAATTCAAAATTTCTAAGATTTGTGCAAAAAAAAGGTCAAGGAGTATTTATTTCTAAAAATAAATAATTATGAATATTCCCTGAAAATTCAACAGTCTGAGTCTCAAGTTGACCCAGAGGGTACGCCACGGGGATGATAAAATTAAAATCTGAATGGCAAATTCAACTGTAAGTTAAAGCTTCTTCCCGGATTCATCGCATATCCCTTATATCTGCTCAAATGATCAACGTACTTTGTATCTGCAAGATTATCAATAGATAAATCTAAAGAGGCGATTGATCCCGCTAAACAAAGATCAAATCCGATACCTGCATTCAGTAAAGTATATCCCGCAGTTCTTGTTTCAAGGATATCGACATTATCTTGAGCAGAAACTATTTTGGCGCTTAGTTTGAAATACGCATTTAATAAACTGCCTAAATTTTGCCTTTGAACTTTGAGCTCGAATATATTTTTCATTGGCGGGGTGAAAGGCAGCGGATTGCCTGTGGCATTGTTCAGTGTATTGACATAATCGCCGCCAGCCATGAGAACAATCCATTTAACCGGCTGATACTGGACACTGTATTCGTACCCATAGAATGTGCTCATTGACTGTTTAATATTAAAGACCGGCAATCCGTCAATTGTATCTCCAGTAATGGATGGATAAATAAAATTATCAACCATATTCCGGTAAGCGGAAATCTGGATACTAAGCTGCTTATAATTAAGCCGGATGCCGAGATCAGAATTAATCGATGCCTCTGGCTTTGGCTCTGCAAGCGTGTTGAGTGTCTTTATTCCGCGCTCATACCTGCCTGTGCCTTCGTGCACACCATCTACAAAAAGTTCAAACTCAGAAGGCGGCCTCCATCCCCTGCCAATATTTGCGAATATGTTCAGGTATTCAGAAGGAGTATAAACAATTCCAAAAGAACCCGAAACAGCCTCAAAAGTTATGGATTGTGGAGTAAGTGTTCTTAAAGGATTACCAGTAGAGTCCATTTCAAAAACCGTTTCTTCAATATTAAGTTTCTTATTATCAAACCTGGCACCCGCTGAGAAAGTGATTTTGCTAAGGTCGAGCTTTTCCATCAGGAATACACCCGTAGTATTTGCATAATAGTTCGGGATAAGTTTCTCTTCTACAAGAGTTTTATTATCCTGACGGTTGAAAGAAACTCCGAATGTACCACTCATTTTTGAAGAAAATTCATGATGAAGCTTTAATGCTCCGTCAAAAGTCTTCAGATCGAGATGAAGCGCTTCATTAACTGCACTTTTATCTTCGATACTTTCAAACTCTTTCCTGGTTTGAAGTTGATAGGACAAAACAGGTTCTAACTTAAGTTTTGCTGATAAATTAATATTGCTTTCAAGTGAAAACTGTTTTGTCTGCACTTTTTGGTTTGGTGTTGCTTCAGAATCTTCAAGAGGGTCTTCGTGGATTTGCAGCTCACGGTCAAAAAGTTCAAACCCAAGATTCATCATTCCGAAATTCCCGTTTATTCCTAAATTAACTCCGCCTTCAAGTTCTTTTGATGCAGAATTAAATAGTTCTCCTCCCTGTATTTCCTTTTTCCCCTCAGGAGTATTTATGGTAAAAGTTCCGTCAGGCGTAATGGTGTTTCCTGATTTCCTGTAACCAAAATGTCCTTTGAGACCAAAGTTTTTAGTACCAAAACCTAAAGTGCCGTTTGTAAAATACTGCTTATCCACAGAGAATCCTCCAAGGGTGAAACCTCCATAATAAACCGGTCTTTTTATGTTTGAAAATTCCAGCGGCTTGCTTATGACATTTATCACTCCGCCAATTCCATCAGCCCCGTAAACAAGGCTTGCCGGCCCGCGCAGGATCTCTATTCTATCCAGATCGAACAGGCTAAGCTCCGGGCCATGTTCATCGCCCCATGACTGTGATTCCTGTTTAACTCCATCATGTATGACAAGTACACTCTGCGAGGTTAATCCCCTGATCACCGGCTTTCCTATGCCGGTCCCGGTTGATACGTTACTGATACCGGGAATATTCTGAATTGTTTCTGCAAGGTTCTGACTTCTTGATTTAGTTATTGTACGGCTGGTTAACTCGGTAATAGAAAACGTACTTTCAGAAATTTCAGAAGCATTGAATGATCCAGTTACATCTATAACCGGTATTTCAATCAAACTTTCTTCAAGTAAGATGGAGTAAAGTGTATCATTACCTGTAAGATTCACATCAAGTGAGCGCGATGCATAACCGCTGAGTTTAAAAGTCAAAATATGTGAGCCATTTGATATTCCGTTAAAACTAAATCTTCCCTTACTATCAGTTGCTGAAGTAAGACCGAGATCATTCACAAATACAGAAACGAATTCAAGTGGTTTATTATTTTTATCGGTCACAATACCATTTAGATTGTTTACTGACAGAATTGATGTTTGTGCAAGTGTATTCCGGCAATCTGAAATGATCAAAAGGCTGAACACAACAAGAAACATCAGCATGAATTTACTGATCTGTTTTCTCATATACGTATGATTATATGTTTTCTGAAGATTATCAGAAAACAAGATTTTTATTTGAATAAGTTAATTAGATGTATCAGATATGAGAAACAACAGGAGGAGCTCTGCCGGGAGATGCGATTAAGCAATCCGATTGCGGAACCGGGTTAACAAAATTGGAAATTGACTGGTAAGTAAAAAGCTGCGGGGTGAAGACAAAAACCTGCTCAACCAAAGCAGTTTTGAGTGAATGATTAAAAATACAGGCTTCACACTTTGATTCATCATTTTCAGAATCCTGGTCATGATGATGCAGAAATTCCGCCCCGTTAATAGTAAAAAGTGCAAAAACGAGGAGGAATGAAGTTATATATTTTCTCAAAAAATTCACTTGATCCAATAGTAATCAAGAAATGAAAATCAAACAAGTCATTTACAAATATGAACATTAATTAACTACTGTGTATTCCAGATTCATCAAAAAAAAATCCCGCTTTTTGAGCGGGACTTGGATAAGACCAAATTATTTTACGAATTAATTTTTGTAGCCATTCTTATACTTATCGGGGTCATTTTCAAATTTCTTTATGCAAGACTTGCAGCAAAAATAGTACTTCGTGCCATTATTTACTACAAACACATCTTTCGATTCTATAACTTCACCCATAACCGGGCATTTCATTTCTTCTTTGATGTAATTCATGGGCTCTTTTCTGAATTTAGCTTCGCAGCCCTCGCAGCAAAATGTATAAGTCTTGCCGTAGTAATCGAATTTCACACCCTGTCCATCTCCAATAGCTTCACCGGATACCGGACAAGTCATGCCTGCAACTGATGAATCACCGCCGGCATTGCCAAGCTCTATACAGCAATCTTTACTTTCAGTACAGCATGATGCAGACTTCTCTTTGCAGCAGTCATCAGACTGGCTGAAAGAATTTGAATTAAAAATAAATAAAGCAATTATGATTGAGGATAATGCTAATAAAGTTTTCATTTTTTTGTTAGTATTTAGAATTTAATAATTATGTTTTTTCAAATTAAATATTGAAAGAAATAATTATCTAAATCCTGATAGATAGATTGGTAAGATACGTTCCGCTCACATCCCTTATGGGCGGCGAGTATTTGTGCACTAAACCGCTTAATGCAACAGGATCATAACCGGTTTCAACAGAAGAATTGTGAACAAGGGTGTGTACAGACTTTACAGAATTGCTGCTTTTAAGGTCATTATACAAATCAGCAACAGGCTGAGATTCCTGCATATTGCATCCACAATGATTGCTTAACCTTTCTTTTGAGGTAATATTGATCGGCTTTACGCAGCAGGCCTTTACTTTATTGCTTACATGGCAGCAATCTTCTCCCATATACATGTTACTGCAATTAACAAATCCTGCAAAGTTCAGCATAAATACTGAATATGCAGATACTAAAGTCAACGACTTAAAAATTGTATTTTTATAGGATTTGAGCATCATTCAACAACAAATATAACGATTTTAGTGCTTATTAGTTCCACTAAAAACAGGTATTAATACTTAAATCTATAAAAGTCCAATTTCCTGCCTGATAATTTCAGGCAGGAAAAAGGCTTATATTCTATTTTACAAGGATCATTTTTTTTGACTCAGTAAGATCACCCGAGTTAAGCTGATAATAATAAATTCCGCTTGAATAATTTGATGCATTCCAGTCAACTTCATAAGTGCCGGGGGCAAGATTTTCGTTTACAAGAGTTGTAACTTCTTTGCCCAGGAGATCGTAAATTGTAAGTTTGGAACGGTCACGACCGTTCACTACAGGTATTTGAAAGCGAAATTTTGTAGAAGGGTTGAAAGGATTTGGGTAATTTTGCGAAAGTGAAAATTTCTCGGGAATTGTATTTGAAATTAACTGAATACCCAATCCGCCAGTATATTTTGATATTCCGCCGTTGTCTCTTACAGCCCAAGTTCTTAATCCCCCGTAACCGTTAGTTGAAATGTGATTATAAGATCCAGAAGGCGCAGTGTACTGCTGTGTAAAATTACTTCCATTCGTTCCAGCATAAATAACATTTCCCTTTATGTACCAACAAATTGCAGTTGGGCCCCAGGAAACAGCTAAGCCTTTGATATCTCCACTTCCCGGAGTTGAAACCGGATTCCAATTTACACCCAAATCAGTAGTTTTCGAAATATTCGTTCCGCCGGTAAGGCCATATCCAATATCTTCAACCAATAAAAAAGAAAAGCCTAATGAAATTGAATTGACTTCCGGAGTAGTAGATTGAGTGCTCCAGGTTGCACCTCCGGAATTTGAATAATATATTCGTGTATTATTTGTTCCAAACCAGAACTTTCCTTCAAGTGAATAAACCGAGTTATAGAACCCCGATTCATTTCCTGCCTGAACAAGATACAAACCAGTTGAATCCCAAGTAGTTCCATAATTTTCTGATTTATAAATAGTCCACCTCCCGCCAGCCGGAGAGCCTATAAACAAAACCGGGATGATATTGCCAAACCCGTAGACATTAATACCGGACTGGTTAAAAGTATTTTGCCATGATGCTCCGTTGTTAGAACTCATATAGATTACTGCCGAGCCACCTGCATTAATTCCTGATACCAGTACTCTGTTGGGGAGCATACTAAAAATGGCTTTCAAATTTGTGTTTGCCGGAATTCCAGAAGAAACATTTATCCAGTTAGTTCCTCCATTTGAAGTCCTAAGCACTGTCCCATTATCACCGCAAATCCAACCAAGATCTTCATTTGAAGAAGGCGAATGAACAGAATTTAATGAAACCGATACACCTGAGGTCTGTTCGATCCATTGAGAAAAAAGGGAAGTAACCTGAAATAAAATCACCAATAAAAGAATTGAGTTTTTCATAAGTATTTAGATTTAATTAGAGAGCAAGATTACTTAATTAAAATCATTTTTCTGCTTCTGTATCTATCACCGTAATTTAATACATAATGATAAATTCCGGCAGGTAATTCGGCAGCGTCCCATTCCACTTCATAAGTGCCGGGCGCAAGATTTTCGTTTACAAGTGTTATAATTTCTCTGCCCAGGAGATCGTAAATTGTAAGTTTGGAACGGTCACGACCATTCCCAATAGGTAATTGAAAGCGAATTTTTGTAGAAGGGTTAAACGGATTTGGGTAGTTTTGGGATAATGAGAAGTTCTCAGGAACTTCATTACCTACATTATGTATTCCAAGCGGAAAAGCTCTGACCCAAACTCCTCCATTAGTTGCACCGCTTAAAGCTGCAAACATATAATTCCCGCTTTTGACGATCTGGTTTGCGCTGAATGTCAAGTTATCGTTTATGAAAGTTACACCGCCATTGGTAGAATAGAACACTCCCCCGTTACCTGAAATATAAATATGACCGGAAAGATCACCGTCAGCAATCCCCCTGCCAATATAGCCAGTGGCGGCAGTTGTCCAGTTCAAACCGCCATTAGTGGATTTATCGACAGGTCCACCGGCTGTAGTTGAAACTGTAAACAAATCGTTTGGTGATTTCTGCAGTATGCCATAGATATTCTTGCCGGGATTCAGATTTGCTGAAAATGTAGCTCCATAATCGGTTGACCTGTAGAATCCGTTAGGACCGGCTGCTGCAGTAGTAACTCCAACATATACAATAGCAGAATTGTATTTATCTACAACAATTGAGATCACCTGGGCAGATGCGAGTCCTGTAAACGTAAAAGTTGCACCCGTATCAATACTACGATAGAATCCTCCTCCATTTGTGCCTACATAAATGCGCCCTTTTTTTCCGCAGGCAACTGCCTGTGGATTCTGGCTGCCGAATGATGAAACAGGCATTGTAGTAAAATTCGCTCCATTGTTCGTGGATTTCAGGAGTCCGGCAGAAAAATTAGCCGCAAAAATATTGTTCATCGAGTCAACTGCAATGCTGAAAATCGTTTGTGAATTGCCTGTCGTAAGTTCTGACCAGTTAAATCCGGTATTGGTGGTTTTATACAATTTTGAAGAAGAGCCAAGTGAGCCGGCGTATATATATCCGTTATGATCTTTTGCAACAGACCATATCGAAATACCATCTAAGGTTTGATTCCATTGAGAGTTTGAAACTGAAGAAACAAACAAGAGCAGGAATATTGAAAACTTCTTCATTATGCGGCCTCCCGAGATGTTTTTTAAAGACTACTTTAATTTATTTTTAGCTTCGTCGTATTTTGCTTTCACAACCTGCTTCATGAAAGGAGACATTTCTATGAGTTTATCCCAATCATCAACTGCTTTCTGAAACTCACCTGATTCAAAATAACAGATCGCCCTGCCGCTATATGCAAATGCGTGTTTAGGATCCAGTTTTATGACCATGGAATAATCTTCAATTGCAAGCGGCATGTTATCATTCCTTCTGTAAAGCAGCGCTCTGCCGTTAAAGGCAAGTTTATTTACCGGATCGATCTGTAATGCTTTATTGAAGTTTTCAAGCGATTTTTCGGGCTGACTGGTTGCATCATACATTGTTCCAAGTCCTATAAATGCAAACGTGGAATTTGGATTAAGAGAAATGGCTTTTTCAAAATCATCTTTTGCGGCGTCGTATTTACCGCCAGAAACTTCTGCATTTGCTCTTAAGACATAAAGAGAATCTACTTCAGGAGCAAGTTCAATAGCATTAGTAAAATCATTAATTGCTGATGTTTGATTTAAGCTGAACATGTAAACGGTTCCACGCCCAATATAAGCCTCTACGTACTTACTATCCGCATCGATGGCTTTTGTATAAAATTTCACTGCTTCTTCATTTTTGCCGATCTCAAACATATATTTCCCCTTTTCAAAGTACTCTTCAGCACTTTGTGCAAATTTGCTTTGGACAACAGCGAAAATGAACAGGAAAACAAGTATTAATTTATTCATATTTTTGATGAATTAGTTTAATGTGTATCCATTATACGGATAAAAATCTTCAAATGTTCAGTCTAAGATATCTAATTTGCATGGGCACAGATAACAAAAGCAGGAATTCCAACTATTTTATTCATAAAATATTCGTTCTAATTACCTGATTGTTTCTAATTTGCTCTATTTATTTGTAAAATTCAATATCATATTTCATTTGCATAAATACTGTATATACCTTATTTTTGTTCATTAGTAAATTAAATTTCAAAGGAAAAAAGTAATGGCAGATCTCAATTCACAATTAGACGCAGTAAAATCCAAGGAGAATTTCCTCGAAAAGATCACAAGGATCATACCCGGTTATGACGGTTATGTTAACAGGGATAATTCTAGAGAGCTGGATACAATATTAAGGAATACACTTGCTACCAGGCTTGATGCGAATCACATAAAGCTGAAAAATACTATTTTGAACCTGTCACAGCGCGGAAAACTATTTGAATCCGATGGCATTGATAAGCTTGATAAGAAGCTTCAACTGGCCGTTGGGAAATTCAAGGCTGCAGCCCGCGGTTACAGCGGTGCGTTTGACGTTGTAAAAGTAAAAGAAGACAAGTTAAACCAGCTTTACCAGTTTGACGCAAGCATGCTTACTAATGTTGATAGCATTACGGCTGCTTGTTCAGAAATGGATACTAACAGTAAATCAAATGTTGACATAAAGCCATCTATGGAAAAAGTAAGCGCGGCATTAGATGAGATAGTCGGCATGTTTGATCAGCGCGAGAGTATTTTGAATAACGTATAAAGAATTAGACAAAACTGCGGCTTTAAGTTTATTGGAGGCTGTCTTAAAAGGGCAGCCTTTTTGATAAAATGGTGAATAAAATTGTAATAGTAGTATAATGAAAAATAGAAGAAGAATGATTATTTTTGTGAATGAAAAAACAATCAACTTCCAAACAAATATTTAAACCGTATCAACAACATCAACAGTATCTACTACCCCCCCCCCTCATTAGAAGAATTAAATGTTTGATTGAAAAAGAAATTAAAAAAATAAAATGAAGATTAAGTATTTAATAATTTTGTTAATATTGATTTTTGAATATGGTCTGTACTCACAGGATGACCCTGTTGATACAACAGAATATCAGACTGATGAGATTATTATAACAGGAACCAGAACTGAGCAGAAGATCATAGATATTCCTTATCCTGTAACACGTATTAACTCAACTAACTGGATAACCAGCCGAAAAATCGGAGTCCAGGACGTTTTGTTGACAGTGCCCGGTTTATTTTTACAGCCAAGATATGGCAATCACGATACAAGGATTACCATTCGCGGATATGGAAGCCGTTCAAATACCGGCATTCGCGGAGTTAAGATACTTCTTGACGGTATTCCGGAATCCGAGCCTGACGGGCAAACACGAATAGAAGCTATTGATTTCGACGCAATAGGAAGGATTGAAGTTGTAAGAGGATATTCATCGTCTTTGTATGCGAATGCACCCGGAGGTGTAATAAACTTCCTTACAGATAAATATTTCCCGGTATCATTTTTTCAGTTGAACAATGAATTCGGTTCTTACGGATTGAGGAAGAACGGATTCAAACTTGGAGTGAATGCGAAGAACAGCCGCTTTATGACAAGTTACAGCTACCAAAACTATGATGGATACCGCCAGCACAGCCAGGAATATCAGCACAGGCTAAACACTTTGTTTGAAGCTGATATTAACCAGGAATCGAAATTATCTGTTTACGCTTACTATGTAAAAGGGCTGATCAAATTACCCGGGTCTCTAACATTACAGCAGTATGTAGAAAATGATACAATGGCAAGACCGAACTCAATTACCAGAGACGAAAAGAGAATCTCTGAAAAAGGCAGGTTAGGCGTTAATTATGTTAGCAGTATTGAAAAGGGCCGCTTGAAACATACTTTTGAATTAACAGGCTACGGTACGATAAAGATATTTGACAGGACCGCAAGAACATACAGGCTGTTTACAAGATACGGCATAGGGGGAACGCTGAGGTACGTAAACAAATATACATTTGGCTCAAAAATAAAATCCAAACAGCGAACAAATGAATTTACAATTGGTACAGACTTGTTCTACCAGGATGGCCCGATTAGAGAATATAATAATGTGGGCGGACAAAAGGGAGATGACCTTATAGGGATCTCGGACGAAACTTTGGCTAATGTAGGAGCGTATGCATTAAATCAATTTGATATAGTTCCGCAGAGGCTTACGCTTCTCTTAAGCGGAAGGTATGACAGGGTAGTTTTTGCCCCGAAGGATGAAATTGCCAGTTACAGGGACACGACACGGATATTTTCGGCATTTACACCCAAAGCAGCTCTGAATTTCAAGATTATGCCTCATATATCTTTGTACACATCATTTGGTTTGGGATTTGATTCCCCCGCCGGAAATGAAATGGATAATTTCATTTATACAAGTGACTCCGGTTATCATGCATTGAATCCGGATCTGCTTGCTCAGAAATCCACTTCATTTGAGGTCGGCATAAAAGGCGAATCAAAAGGCATCAAAGGAAAATATTTCTTGAATACTTTCTTTGAAGTATCTTTTTACCATATTAAGATCGAAGATGCCATTGTACCTTTTGTTGTTGATGGTGATGCATATTTCAGAAATGCTGCCGAGGTAAAAAGAACAGGTGTTGAAGTTGGATTCAATACTGAATTCTTTAAGGGATTCAGCCTGAAAAGTTCTTTTGCTTACCAGAATTTCAAGTACAGTAAATATGTGGCAGGAACAGTTGATGAAAACGGCGCTTTGGTAATACAGGATTTTACCAATAATCTTGAGCCTTCGAATCCGAAGATTTTCTTTTCCGGAGAGCTGATGTATCAGCACACATTCCGGAAGAAATATACATTTTATGTTAAATCCACAATGCAGCATGTTGGCGAGATGTTTGTAAATGACGCGAATATGGATAGCCTTAAGACAGCATCTTACTCCTTAATCAACGCACAGGTTGGCATTGATCTTAATTTCGATAAATTCAGATTGATCGCTTACGGCGGCCTGAATAATATTGCGGACAAAAAATATGTTGCATATATAAACATCAATTCAGATTCCAACAGGGATTACTACGAAGCCGGGCCGAGAAGAAACTTCTTTGGAGGTTTGACGCTGGCGTACCTGTTTAAATGAATTCGGTTTTTGAGAGAGATTTATATTGTATTGCTTCATTAATATTATATAGCTGTTAAGTTTTGAGAATTTCATAAGCTTAACAGCTATTTTCTGTTTATTTAAGTTTATTTGATAAAATCTGTGCATTATGACTTTTTATAAGTTTGGTTAATTCTTAAATTTGATTTATTAATGCAGTCTATTAATAATTTTTCCATCAAATTTTTCAAGAGTAATTACAGAATGAAACTTATCACTACTACATTTATACTGTTTTTGAATACTTTACTGCTGAACAATTGCATTTTTTCTCAATACGCTAACTTCAGGTTGTTCCCTTCGGGGTTTAACCAAATAGAGCCTTCAATATCAATTCATCCTTCAAATCCACAGATATTGTTTGCAAGCGCATACACAATTTCAGGCGGCACACGAAGTGAAGGGATATATGTTACAACCAATGGCGGATTGAACTGGACCGGCACTGATGTCTGCAATGGCACCCCTACCCAGAATCACGGAGGAGACCCCGGTCCGATAATTGATAAGAACGGAATATTTATTTTGACTCACCTTGGCGGCATTCAAACCGGAATGTTCTCTAATTTTTCAACTGATAATGGTACTAACTGGTCGCCAAACAAACAAATACTTATCGGCGATGTTGATAAAGGTTCACCAGGAACAGATGCTGTAAATTCAAGCGCATATTACGGGAGAACATATTTAGTGTGGACTTATTTTGTTCCACCATACAGGATAGTACTTTCATATACTACAAACAGCGGGGCCGATTGGTCTCCAATCATAAACGTTAATAACGGAACCGGCAGCAACCGCTCATACGGACCATCAGTAATCGTCAGCCCTAACGGAACTGTTTATTCCACCTGGGCATCTACAATTCCCAGCTCCCCATTCACTGAAGTATTTATTGGTTTTTCAAAATCAACAAATGGCGGAGTTAACTGGACGGCTAATGAAACTGCAATCCCCTGCAACGGAATACGAACAACCGGGCTTGCACCATGGACAATTCGCGCAAACAGTTTTCCTACTATAGATGTTGACAGGACAGGCGGCCCCAGACACGGATGGATCTATATTGCAGTTTGCGATAAAAATATCGCACCCGCAGGAAGTGACCCCGATATTGTTTTGCACCGCTCAACAGATGAGGGTAACTCGTGGTCAGCAGGTGTTCGCGTTAATAATGACCCCATTAACAATGGCAGGAACCAGTTCTTCCCGGCTTTGAGAGTTGATGAAAACGGCGGAGTAAATATCATTTATTATGATAACAGGAATTCAATTGATTCCGTTGACGTTTACTTATCGCGCTCTGATAACGGAGGAGCTTCCTTTTCAGACTACAGGGTAACGGATACACGGTTCAAACCAATTTCGGTATCCGGAGCGGGCGGAGGCAATATGGGCGATAATCTTGGAATAACTTCAGGCAACGGCAATCTTTACCCGGTGTGGATGAGCAATGTTTCGGGAATATTTCAGACATGGTCGGCAATAATAGATTATACCACAATAAGTATTCAGCAAATTGGCAATGAACTGCCGAAGGAATATTTGCTTAAACAGAATTACCCGAATCCATTTAATCCGGAGACTAAAATAGAATTCAGCATTCCCCAAAGTGCTCATACAGTGATAAGAGTATTTGATATAACCGGTAAACTAATAAGCACTCTCTCAGAGCAGGATTTGCCGGCAGGTACATTTTCTGTTACATGGAATGCAGTAGATATGCCTTCAGGTGTTTATCTGTACATGCTTGAAAGCGGCTCATTCAGATCGTCTAAAAAAATGATCTTGCTTAAATAAAGATTTTACTTTACGGGTTCATTATATCCTTTTGCTTTAAGGATATTCTCATACTGCATAGCCCTGATACTATCACCTTTTGCTATGTATAGCCTCATCAAATATATCAAGGGCTGCACATCATTATTATTTATACTCGCTGCTTTCAAGAGAAGTATCTCAGAATCAGTTAGATTGTTTCTTTTGAAGTTGATTATACCGAGTATCAAATTGGCATCATAATCTCCATGCTCTTTACTCAATACTTTTTCATAATATATAGCTGCTTCATCAGGTCTGTTCAGCCTAGTCAGGCAAAATGCCGACTTTCTGTAATAATCGGTATTGGTGCTGTTGAGTTCAATTGCTTTATTGTAATATTCAAGCGCCGCTTCATAATTCCCGTTTTGGAGATAATATGATCCAAACCCGGATTGGGCAAGATCTAATGAAACAGAATTAATTGCCGCACTCTGCCAGAAGAAAAAATTATCATTATAGCTTCTGGAATAATTTATGTTTGAATAACAGAAGAGTCCAATTATCACCAGATAAAACCCAATGAGATACTTGTTAGTTAGTTCCAGTTTCTTGACGAAATCAGCCTGGGAGATGAAGATAAATATACCTATAGTAGGAAGATACAGCCTGCTTTCTATCATAATATCCCGAGAGTATTCCGGATTGATATTAATGAGGCCGGGCAGCAAAAAAATAATAAACCAAAACAGGCCAAGAAGCACAATTCTGTTATTCCTGCTTTCGGAATACCAGAATAACACAGTCAATGCAATTATTGAAGATATGCCGTACAGGTATGTCGTATTTTCAATTACAGGCAGTACCGTTAAGTTTACCGGAACAGTGATCTTACCAATTGCTTGAATAAAGTAAGGCGTATTGCGGAAAAGATTAAAGGTTGTTTCATCAGTTATTACCTCTTGACGAAAGATAAGCCAAGTAAAAAACAGTATCAGCCAAATAGGGAATAGAATCATTATCTTACTTCTGAAGAATTTATTATGGAATAGAATCAAATAAACAGGAAATAAAGCTATCCCTGCCACAGCGGTTTCTTTAGAAAACAGTGCAGCCAGGAATCCAAGACCATGCAAAGCCAAAAATAATATACTGCCGGATTCAGCATATTTCATCAAAGCCAGGAAACTCAGCAAAACAAATAATGCCAGCAGAGAATCGTTCCTGCCCGGTAACCAAGAAACTGAATTTACCAAAACAGGATGAACAGCAAAAATTAACGAAAGCATCAAAGATTGGAAAGAAGTACTTTTAAGTCTGACCAGGATGAAAAAAAGCAGAATTACAGAGATTGAATGAATAAGGATATTAACAGCATAATGCTGATACAGTGAATCACCTGCCGCCACAGATGTTATTAATACTGTAGCATTTACAACTGGCCTGTAGAATATACCATCATTAAACAGGTAAGGAGAGTTAATGAAGCTAAAAGCATTTTGATGCTCCTGAATTACTTTGGCGGCATTACCAAGCAAAAGCCTGTCATCACAGCCGGTCAAATTGTTATTCAATGTGTTAACATAAATAAGCGATGATGCTATAAATAGTAAAAATATGTTCAGCTTATTATTCAGGAATATTTTGCCGGGACCTTTAATACTATAATTATTTATTTGATGATTACCATTTTCTTTGAGTCAGAAAAATCACCTGAAGTGACTTTATATATGTATATCCCAGAAGAGAGCCCGAAATTTACAAACCTGAAAGTATTATCACCTGCAGGCCTGATTCCTTCGAAGTAAACTTTGACCTCTTTGCCAAGCAGGTCATAAATTGTGATCTTCACATGTCCCGGCTTTACCAAAAAATATTTTAAAACAGTAGATGGATTAAACGGATTTGGATAATTCTGGCTAAGGCTGTTTCTATCAGGTAACTGTGTACCGGTAGGAGTTATTCCGATAACCGAAGAATTATATTTCAGGATAGCTCCGTTAGACCCGAATCCCCATCCGCATGTTGGAGAGACAAATTGAGCAGCATATACAGAAGTGCTATCCGGCGCCTGGATTCCGATCCATTGTGTCCCGGTTTTACCGGAGTCAAGATTCAATCCCCATATCTGTGAAAAAGAAAGAGGTAGCCATAATTCGGCGGGTGTTCTGAATGCAAGGTTTTGCCCCTGCCCGGGTAAGCTTGTTGTATCATAAAGCCAAATGTTGCCTCCATCGTAACTATTAACAGTACTTGCTCCAAATTCAAGGTCACCTCCCGTACTGACAATTCTTGTTCCGGAAATGGGTTTTATATCAAAAAGCGGTTCCGGCCCGACACAAAAAGTAAACCAGTGCAAACCTGCATTTGTTGTTTTCCAGATAATACCTGCAATATCCATATGGCCGCCGCATGCAAATCCTGTCAGAGAGTTCAAAAACGAGATCTTCTTCTTAGGGAAAAGGTAAAGTACCGGGCAGTATGCTGAATCAACATAGGTCTCGAACCAACTGGTTCCTCCATTTGTAGTTTTATTTATGTTTCCCGAAAAACCGGTAATAAATCCATTCAACGAATCAATAAAAAATATAGTTGTATATACTTTTGCTGAATCAGGCAATCTGGAAACAACCCAGTTTATTCCACCGTTAGTAGTCTTTGTCAAAAGTGTTCCTTGTACAAAATAATCATTAGAAAGCGCCCAGCCAAGCCTTCTGTTGAGGAAAAAAATATCCTCAATGGGATAGTTAAATATCCCTGAATTCTGGATAGTCCAGTTATTTCCGCCATTGGTGGTATTGATCACTGTACCGGAATCCCCTGCGGCCCAGCCGTACAATGTATCAACCAGTGAGCATTTCGTTAGCCATCTTGTTGTGGGAGAAGGGACTCTTAACCAGTAATCCTGAGATTTTAAAAATCCGGAAAAAACAATAAAAATCAATATTGTTAAAACAGATTTTTTCATAGTTTAATATAATTATTAAAAATTATCCTGAACAGGTAAAAAAAATCATAATTTGAAGGATAAAGAAGAATACGGCGTTTAAAGTTCTATCTCAAGAACGGAAACAGAAATCCCCTTTACAAACAGTTTGCATATTGTTAATTTAGGTGAACACTTCATCCATAATAAACAATGCTCGATCTAGAATATATCCGGGAAGAATTTCCTATTACAAAAAAAAGCTTCCAGGTTTATGGGAGCACTGAGCCGCGAAACCTGATTTATCTTGATCACGGCGCATCCACTCACCCATGCAATACGGTACTAAATAAGTATATCGATTTCATTAAGAATTATTATTCTAATGTTCACAGGGGAAAACATTATTTATCAATGATCTCGACTGAGCTCTTTGACAGGGTTTATGAGACCATACTTAAGTTCATAAACGCTTCGAAAGACGATAATGCAATTGTGCTTACTGCAAATACGACCAGCGCACTTGATATGACGGCCTGGCTGATGAAGGATTATGAAGGCATTACGCTTGTTTCGCTGATGGAGCATCACTCCAACGACCTGCCTCACAGGCACCGGGGAGAGATTATGCATTTTGGTGTGAATCCCGACGGAACGCTTGACATGACCGATCTGGAAAACAAACTAAACACCAACAAAGTTAAGTTGGTTGCTGTAACGGGGGCATCTAATGTAACCGGATTCATAACTGATATACACAAGATCGCTGCACTTGCGCATAAACACGGCGCTCGCATTTTGATTGATGCAGCGCAACTCTTGGCACATAAAAGTATTGATGTTAAGCCCAATGATGATCCTGAACACATTGATTTCCTTGCAGCAGCAGGTCACAAAGCCTATGCTCCGTTTGGTTCAGCTTTCTTATTCGGGCCAAGGGATGTACTTGATAGAGTTGAGCCTTATGTACCCGGCGGCGGGACGGTACTTTTTGTAAGTGAAAATGATTATATATATGCTAACTCACCGGATAGGCACCAGGGCGGGACACCAAACATTGCCGGGGCGATTGCACTAGCCGAATCGCTTAACTTTTTGAGTAAAGCAGGGATGGAAAATATCCGCCGGCATGAAATTGAGCTAACTGAATATGCGCTTGCGAGACTTAAGGAAATTCCTGATATTAACATTTTAGGAAATATTCCGGCTGATAAAAGGCTGGCTGTAATTACATTTAATATTGGAGACATAAACAACGGTTTAGTTGCAGATATTCTAAATCACGAAGCAGCAATAGCAACACGCAACGGCAGATTCTGCGCCCATCCGTATTTGAGTTTTTTACTTGGGAGGAATGATGCAGCTGAAATTATCCAAAGGATCAGGGCCGGCGAAAAGTTTGATATTGGAGGCGCTGTAAGAATATCATTTGGTATTTTCAATAATGAAAAAGAAGTAGATTATGTAATAGATAACCTCAAAATGATAGCCGGCAGAAACTGGAAAGCAAATTATGATGATACCCCTGAATATTTTGACTGTAAGGGTGTTCAGTTGAGTGCATCCTGAATAATAAAGCCCTTATTTGAATCAAAGTAACTGACTTCTTCCCGAAATCCCCTTAACCAATTGCCTCAAATAAAAAGTAACCCTATAAGTAGTATTTTTTTTCTTTTGGCTCTTTGATATCGAATTCTTATCTCTTCGAGATATTCATTCTTTGACCTTTTGCTCATATAAGTAACCTTTTTTCTTTGTTCTTCTACGGTTACATATAATAAGAGGCAACGACTTATTTTGTCATACTACTACGGTTACATTATTTATGAGGCAATGCGTGCACTCCGCAATTTCCAAAAAATCATTGCTAAATCCCTATTTTTTAATTATATTACTTTTTGTGCATGGTGAATAAGGAAATCGTTAGTTTAATTAATAATAATCAAGAGTTTATATTAACAAGCCACGTTAATCCCGATGGGGATTCAATTGGCAGCGAAATTGCTCTTCAGAAATATTTAAGCAGTCTTGGCAAAAGTGCCAAAGTTCTTAACTATTCCCCTACGCCGGCAAACTATACTTTCCTTGATAGTGATAATGTCATTGAGCAATTTAACGAAGTACATCACAAAAACCTGATCGAGAATACAGACGTAATTTTTGTGCTTGATACCAACGAATATTCAAGGCTGAGGACGCTTGAACCTTTCATTAAATCAAGCAAAGCAAAAAAGATTTTGATAGATCATCACCTGGGGTATGACCCTGTTTCAGGTTTATTTGATAGTTATATAGTAGATACAGACTCCCCTGCTACAGGAGAGATGTTATATAAGTTCTTCAAAAATATTGCTGAAGATTCATCACAGGATATTAAAGATATAGTGACCCGTGATATGGCGGTAGCTCTTTATGCAGCCATTATGACAGATACAGGCTCATTCAAGTTCAACAGAACTGATTCTGAAACCCATGATATTATTTCTGAGTTATTGAGTTATGGACTTAATCCATATGACATTTACTCCGAAATATATAACCGGGCTACGCTTGGGAAGCTTCATCTGCTTGGCAGATTCTTGAATAAGATAACAATGATATATGAAGGGAAAGCTGCATACTCGGTAGTTAGCCAGAGTGATTTCGAAGAAACCCAGACTGATGAATACGCAATTGAAGGTTTCAGCTCACATTTAATGAGCCTTGAAACAGTCGAACTCGGAATTGTTATCACCGAAACAAAGCGCGGAGTAAAGCTGAGCTTCAGGTCAAAAGGTAATGTCAGATCGAATGAACTGGCAGGCGAGTTTCAGGGAGGCGGCCACATGAATGCATCAGGGGCATTTGTTCCGGGGGCAAAATTAGAGAGTATAGTCAAAGAAGTAATATCCAAAGCTGAAAAATATTTAAAATAAAAAAAATAAAACTAAAATAATATTAATACTCGGAGTCAATAATGAAAATTAAGTATGATGTAAAGAAGATAAAAGATATTAAAGCCGATGCGGTCGCCTCGGTAGCATTTGAAGATATGGCAGGACAGAAATTACATTGGCTAAATACCCTTTTCAAAGGTAATCTTGATACCCTGATAGAAACAAACGATTTTAAAGGAAAAGCAGCAACTTCGATACTATCATATCTTGGACCTGATAACAGGAGCAAACGGCTTTTTATAATGGGATTGGGCAATTCAAAAGAGATCACTCTTGAATCTTTAAGGAAGACCTATGCGACAGCAGCAAAGAAGATACATGCATTGAAAATGAGTACAGTTGGGTTTGAAGTACCCGATCTTGCTCTGATAAAGAGCATAACCAATGCATCACATTATGAAATAATGCAGGCTATTTGCGAAGGAGTGTTCTTAACACAGTATTCACCCAAAAAATATTATTCAAAAAATGATTTTACACCATTTAATGAAGTAATATTTTTTACAGATTCGCCCAAATATACCCGCGAAGCTACAGATGCATTAAAGGATTCAAAAGTGATCTGCGATGCGGTTATTGTTGCACGCGAGCTTGAAAATGAACCTTCCAATTTCCTTACACCGGATAGATTCGCAGAGTATGTAAAAAAGTCATCAATAAAAGCAGGATACCAGGTTACCGTTTTTGATGAGAAGAAAATTGCGCAATTGAATATGGGCGGTGTGCTGAATGTTGGAAAAGGCAGTATAAATCCCCCTCGCTTTTTGATACTTCAGTATTTCGGTGCAAATAAATCCGATAAACCTGTTGTTCTTGTCGGCAAAGGTGTAACTTTTGATTCAGGCGGTATATCTATAAAACCTTCAGCCGGTATGGATCAAATGAAGATGGATATGGGCGGCGCTGCTGCAGTAGTTGGCGCATTTGAAGCAGTAGCAAGGCTAAAGTACAGAATGAATCTTATAGGGCTTATCCCCGCAGTAGAAAATATGCCTGATGCAAATGCATACAAACCAGGCGATGTAATAAAAAGCTATTCAGGAACTTCAATTGAAATTGATAATACAGATGCAGAAGGACGACTTGTGCTTGCCGACGCGCTTGACTATGCGGCAAATTACAAACCCAGAGCTGTAATAGATATCTGCACTTTAACAGGTGCGGCGGTTGTTTGTTTTGGTCATTTATTGGCAGGATTAATGGGCAATGATAAAGAGCTGAGCAAGAAAATATACGATGCAGGACAGAAAACTTATGAAAGAGTATGGGAGCTTCCGCTTTATGAAGAGTATGATAAGTTAATGAAAAGCGAAGTAGCTGATATTAAGAATGCCGGACCCGCAAGACAGGCTGGCACAATAATGGGAGGAATATTCCTCAAGAAATTTGTTCAGGATAAGTATCCCTGGGCACATCTTGATATTGCAGGTGTTGCATTTGGCCTGGCAGAGTCAACAGAAGAATACCACACTATTGGAGCTACGGGATACGGAGTTAGATTGTTTACCGAGCTTTTAAGACAGTATTCTCATTAATTTTAAATAAAGAGGATTGCTCTGGAAAAGATCGAGTCCCCCTCTAAGATATTACTTGTATTAACATTAATTGAGTTTATCAATTATTTTGATAGACAGGTAGTATTCCCTTTATTCAGTTTTCTGAAGGCTGATTTCTATCTCACAGATTTTGAGCTTGGGCTTATTGGAACCGTGTTCATGATAATTCATGCAACAGGTTCTGTACCGCTTGGAATTCTGGCGGATAAATGGATAAGGAAAAAAATCATCGCCATGGGTGTGGCAGTCTGGTCAATTGCAACTTTCTTTACAGGGCTGGCAAATAACTTTACGCAGCTTTTGATAACCCGCGCAACAGTCGGCATAGGCGAAGCATCATACGCGCCTGCAGCAACTTCACTTATCGCAGATAATTTCCCGGTAGAAAAACGTGCTAGGGCAAGCTCAGTATTTCATCTTGGAATGTTCTTAGGAGGTACTTTGGGAATGGTACTTGCAGGAGTTATAGGAACTCACCTGGGATGGCGTGCATGTTTTTTTATAGTTGCAATCCCCGGTCTTATACTTGCTTTCACTGCTCTTCAGATTAAAGAAAGAAAGCATGAGCATCATATTACAGATGAAGTCAACTTAACAACCATCACTCATCTTTTCAAAAATCCTGCTTACATAATGACTCTTGCATCGGGAATAATGCTCACTTTCACATCATCAGCAATTATAAGCTGGATGACACAATTTTTCATCCGCTTCCACAATTACTCGGTTGACTATGCTTCGCTAACTATAGGGCTCACTGTTGTAATTGCCGGCCCTCTTGGGATTTACTCGGGAGGATATTTTTCAGACCTGCTATACAATAAATACAAAAAGCCGCGATCGCTGGCAATGGCTTTTGCCTTTATTGCAGCAACTCCGCTTATTTACATTACGCTCACTACACAAAATGAAGTTTTAATGATAGTAACGCTGGTGATTGCGACTTATTTGATGACGTGGTATTATGGCCCTATGGTTGCATTGATTCAGGATATAGTACCCGGAACACTAAAGGCTACTGCATTTGCATTCTATTTATTCACGGTTCATTTAATAGGCTCAACTCCGGCTCCTGCGCTTATAGGCAGTGTCTCAGATGCAACCAATCTTCAAACGGCTTTATTCCTGGTCGTGATCTCGAATTTCTTAGGAGGCGTTCTGTTACTGATTACAAGCCGGGTAATCAAAAAGGGAAACCCGAGAGCCGAACCTGCATAAAAGGACAATTTTGGATAGTATAACATTGGTTTTTACTTAAAATTTTGACTAAATTATTAAGAATCTTTAAGATAAATTTGTGAAACATATTTGCATGAATATGGATTAAATAAGTAAAGCATTAATTGGACGAAAAAGAGTTAAAAAATAGTGTAAAAACGGGCAAAAATACCGGTCAAAACGGCAAGGTTTTGAGATGCATAAATATTGATTGTGTATTTAACAGCTCAAACGAGCATGGTGCAATTCGTAATACCTGCAATCACCCAAATGTGGTTGTGGAAAGCAGATTTGCAGACATCACTATAGCCATATGCTCAGAATTCCGTTCAAAGAAGGATTATACATTCGAAAAGCCCGATACACTTATTGATCTTAAATCCAGAGAAAAAACACTTGTAGTGGGTAAACCGGAAGTAGGCGACCAGACTTCCACAATTGAGAAGATAACTACCAAAGACCTTGAAAAGGGAGCTGGAGTTTCCAACCCGGTTGATGCAGTTGATGAGAGTTCTATCGTAAATCAATCAGCTGAAAATAAAGAAGCGCCCGGGCAATTGAAACCCGTCATCCTTGAGGCTGAGCATACACCGGCAGAAGAACTTACTGTTGACCAGATTTATAACCTGAGCACTAAACAGGGCACGGATTTCTTGATATTAAAGAAGATATACCAGCCCAATATCAGAATTGGATTGATATTATCTGTTATATCTCATTTCTTTATGCTCTTTATTATGTACCAGTTCCTTGTTCCAAAGGAAGAAACACCCGGCGAAGAACATAATCAGCGGATAGTTGTTGTTGAAGACCTTGAAATGCCAAAGTTTGATCCTCCTGATATTGACAAGATGAAGGAAGAAGAGGACAAACTGAAGGAAGAATCTGAGATTGAGAATAACACAAAAGAAGTTCGCCCGAAAATTAACAAGAAAACAGTAACGCCAAAGATCAACAGGCCGAAAGATAATGATACGCCGCCGGATTCTAACAGTTCATTGAATGATGACTCGAACAAAGTTAAAATTGATTCAAGCCTTGTCAAAAATACACGGGACACATCAAGGATACAAGTGCCTGATTCTATGAAATCCACCTATGACCAGAATGACGTTGGGCTGAAGTTATGGTACCCTGTTGGCTGGAAGTTAATTGATAGCCGCCAGATAAACTTAACTCAGAAAGAATTCAATGGAGTTATATTAAATCCGGATTCGCTGAGTACCGACCCGGGCGCAGTAAATATGTTTATTTTGATTGATGACCCTCAGCACAGCGCATATAATAAAGCAACATACAAGAATGCATTCCAGATGGATGATTCATTAACTGTTGGTTATGTTACAGACCCTATCAAATCAAGCGGCAAGAAGCTTTCGGCAAAGTATTTTCTTTTCACTGACCCGACCGGGATGAAAAATATCCAGGTTAATGTTGATTTTGTATCACAGGAAATGCTGGATAAATACCAGAAGCTTATAGATGCAATAGTAAGGTCAATAAAGATCGTTAAAACACCTGAGAAACCTGGTCCTTAAAAACACAGAGCTGCAGCAGGTATGCTGTTTGTTTATCACTACTTGCCTATAACTTGTCATTCTGCAAGAAATGAATGATTAAACATGAACCTCACTTCAATCCATTTAAAAAAAATAATTCAGGATAAAGCCACAGAGCTTGGTTTCATCAAAACAGGCTTTGCGAAATATTCCATGCTTGAGAATGAGTCCGGAAAGCTTAGAACATGGCTGGATGATGGCAAACAGGCTGATATGGCATGGATAGAACGCGGCTTTGATAAGCGCAAAGATGTGAGGCTGATAATGCCAGAAGCAAAAGGTGTAATTTCTCTTGCATTCAATTACTACACTCCGTTTGAACACGATGAAACTAAACCGAAAATTTCGCGCTACGCATGGGGTAAGGATTATCACAAGATACTAAAGAAGAAGCTGAAGGAATTATGTGAATTTATTGAGAAAATCCCCCTTAATCCCCCCTTTTATCAAAGGGGGGAGGAGCGAAGCGACGGGGGGTTCAAGACAAGAGCATATGTAGATGACGGACCGGTAATGGATAAAGCTTGGGCAGTCAGAGCCGGCATAGGTTGGATGGGAAAACATACAAATGTTATTAATCCCGAATTTGGCTCATGGTTTTTCATTTCAGAAATAATCACAAACATTGAATTTGATAGTTACGACGAGCCGATAGAAGACTTATGCGGAAGCTGTTCTCTTTGTATATCAGCCTGCCCGACCGGAGCAATAACCGATGAATATGTTGTTGATGCCAATAAGTGCATATCTTATCAAACTATTGAGAATCGGGGTGAGATTCCGCCTGAAATTAATTTAGATGGCTGGATATTCGGCTGTGACGAGTGCCAGGATGTATGTCCGTTTAATTCGCCTAAGTATAATTTTGTTACTGTTGAAGGTGGGTTTTATCCTTTACAATTGACCTCGCCCCCGACCCCTCTCCTTGAAGGAGAGGGGGGCAAAGAATTCGGCATTTCGACACCGAGCGGATACGAGGGGTGCACTTCGACTACGCTCAGTGCGACAAGTTCGGAATTAGAAAGTTTAACTGAAGAAAAATTTAATGAAATATTTGCTGACTCCCCTATTAAGCGCACGAAGTTCAAAGGGTGGAAGCGGAATTTGGCAAATATTTCGATTTAAAAGGATCGAGCGAGTTCCCTACAAAAGCAAGTAGGGAATGCATCTGAACGATATTGCTTCACTTAGGAGGCTAAATTTGCATCATTGAATATGCTCATCTGAATAATTGCAGAGATGCATTCCCTACCCTGCATTGAAGAGATTTACAGGTTCAATGAAAAATATTGTATTAAAGTAATTCACAATTAATCCACAATCTCTTATATTTGTATATGACAAAAGTAAAATTCCTGAAGCTTTTTGCGATGATAGAAATGCTCTCGGCAGTTGTTTTCATTTCTCTTGCTGTGATATTCTATATATCTAAGGAAGCAATAGGAAATGATATGATGATTCCGGGAATATTTGGATTCATAGGATTATGTTCTGTTATAGCTGTTCCGGTGATACTGAAGATCGCAAAGAAGCAGGGTGCTGTAGTTACTGAAATGAATACTAAACAAATCAACATTGAATAAAAACCTGAAAGTCCTCAAATTCGTTGCATTTGGAATGCTCTCCGCAAGTATAGTCTTAATTATAATGGGAGTATATTTCTACACCAAAGAAGATGCATTCCTTAAAGAGTGTAAACTCATCAAATGCCGTATAGAAAAGATCGAGGAGAAAAGGCTTGGCAAAGCTACGTTGACTTTCAGGGAAGTAAACGGCAATTATCCCCCATTTGAGTATAAAATAGAATATGATGCTTCCGAAGACGAGCTTGGATATGCTGAAAATGAAGTGCACGATGTTTATTATTATTCAAAAGATGTAAGCCGCTCTGAAATAAAAGATTTTTTCATAAATCATTTAACGTCATTTATACTGATAATCATTGGCTTTGCATTTATGATGGATTTCCCTGTTATGCTGTTTGTTATCAGCCTTCAGAAAAAGAAACAGTCGCCTGTTCAACAGGGTTACCAGGAATTGAAAGATCAGATAATAAGCGAATAAGTCTTCAGTCAAAGGCATGCCTTTGACCTACTAGCGATGGATACCTTTGCATGTTTTTTTAAGCAAATATTCTCAGCAGATTGTCACACGTGTATTTTTCGGACTGTCTAAGTTATAAACAAAACCGGAAATACATGAAAAAACTCAAATTAGCCCTCCTAATTAAACTACTATTTTGCTCTATGATAATCTCTCAGGTAAACCTGAAACAGGAAACAGATGCCCTAAAACAAGTTGATATTGATTTCTCAAATCTATCTAAAGAAAAAGGAATGCGTGTTGCTTTCCTTGAGTATGCTGCCGAGAACAGCGTATTATTAAAGCCCTTCATGATGCCCGTTGTTGGCTATGAGAATGTGAAGAAATTCCTTGAAGATGGCGATGATACAGGATTTACGCTGACATGGAGTCCATTATTCGGAGACGTAAGCGCCTCAGGGGAACTTGGTTATACTTACGGCATATATGAAATGCTCACAAAAAACGAAGCTGGAAAAGATGTAGTTAGAAAAGGTACTTACGTATCCATTTGGAAGAAGAACTCAGAAGGGAAATGGAAATTCACTCTTGATACAGGTAATCCGGGAATAGAACCGAAGCAGTGAAGTAGTAATAACAGTGTGTCTCTTCTAAGCTTGAAGGAGATTCAGGAAGAAGTAAATTCCTATTCTAGCGGAGTCCCCCATCCACCGGAGGGGACTCAGCGATATTCTTTTCAGAGTCACTTTCAGGACACTTTGAAGTAACTAAACTTTTCCCAAAACTGCTTTTAGCGGATTATTGACCTGAGACAACAACTTCAACTTTAATCCTGTCCGGATCTTCAAAAAATACGGCAAAATAATCCTTTCCACCTGCGTAAGGATGTTTATCCGGATAAAGGATATTAACACCCTTTTCCCTGAGTTCAAGCGTAAGCTCTTCTATAAATTCCTTTGAATTGCAATGAAATGCCAAATGATTTAATCCAGTGTTTTTTCGGTTATAAGGAAATTCAAGATATTTCTCTTCAGTCTGCACAAATACAATGTAAGTATCACCAAGTAAGAAACTGATACCGGAATCCCATTTTTGAGAAACGACATAGTTAAACTTCTCCGTCAGCAGCCAGTGCCAGAAAGCAATGGTTTTATCCAGGTCTGAGACATATATTTCAACGTGATGTAATGTTCCATTCATAATTTTACAGGAAATGTCATTTACAAACTGAATATTAAAAATAATAATAACTTCTGAATTAAAAAAATGTAAAATATAAACAAAAAAAACAGAGCCCTTTTATTGAGACTCTGTTTTTAAATAATTTGTTTTTGCAGTAAAAACGAACAAGGGGTTGCAACCCCTTGTTCCGGCAATTGAGCCTAATCCGTTATTTCAATCTTAAGTTCTTCGCTTGAGCCCATAACATCCGGGTAGTACATGAGCATTCCGGTTGCGGGTATAACATTGTAACTTCCCGGTATCTGTGCCCGCATTATATAGGTGAACTCGTATGTATCACCATACAAATATGTTGCGAAGAAAGTTACACGGTTATCGCGGATATCTTTATCGGCATACCACCATCTCCACCAGTAATAATCCCATCCGCTGTAATCTTTTTCTTCCTCAATAGTATAAGCCCAGTCATCCTTTATTACTTCGCAGCCTGCGGGAATAGGATCTTCAAGCATAAAGTACTGCAGGTCTTTATCTTTGGCTTCAACTCTTACCTTAACCAGAATTTCGTCACCGGATTTAACACTGCCGTCGAAGAATCTTTTGCGGTAAGTAATTTTATTATCTTCGCCGTACTTGCTGTATTTTTCCAGCTTGAAGTATTCTTTCTGTACCCTGAATCCATTTTCACGCGGCTGGATCTTTCCTTCGCTTGTATAGTATCTCAGATCAGTTGATATATATACCTTACCTTCGCCGCTTTTTTCTATCTTGATGTCATTCTGCCCTGCCTTAAGCTTAGAGCCCTCGATAACAAACTTCAGGTCTTTTAAGAATACATCTTCCCTTGTCATCTTCTTATCGAGTATCATTTCGCCGTTAACATACAGCTTCACAGTATAATCAGGTTCCAGCTCTTTTGAGGCTTTCAGGTAATCGACCATTGCATAGATAATAAATGCTGTTGACTGAGTATTCCACCAGCTGCCACCCTGGCGCTGCTGCATAAGCCATCTTATGGCTTTATTCATAAGTTCAGGGTTATCCTTCATACTGCTCGGCTCAGCAAGAAGCGCCTTAACAGCCATTGCAGTTGTTTGCACTTTATCATCCTGCCATGAATAATGCCAGGTCTTGCCGCCCCAGTAAGAACCCGACTCTCCCATTTCCTGAACATGGCTAACAAGTAATTTTGAATATTTCATTGCAGTTTCTTTATCACCAATGTTGCTTGCTGCCATAGAAAGCAGCGCAACAGCATAATCATTCAATTCAGCTTTACTCAGTATTTCAAACTGCTCTTCAAAAAGCTTTGTATCTTTGCCTTCTGCATATGATAGAGCGTAAAGCATATATGCCCTGGTAGATGCATCAAGGACCTCATTCTGGAGCTGAGTTTTGATAGCAGTAATACCTTTCTTATATACATCCTGTCTTACGGGGTAACCTGCAGAATTACCAAGAGTTAATCCATACACAACATAAGCTGTCATGAACGGATTGCTCTGGTCATTTGTCCACCAGCCCCAGCCGCCATCATAATGCTGCATTGAGTACAACCTGTTATATCCCGCATCAACCATTTTAGGCAGGTCCTTTTTAGTAGCTTCACTGATAGGAGCATTCAGGTCCTTAAATGCATTTGCGACAATTACTGTTGGCATAAAACGGCTCATAGTTTGTTCAACGCAGCCGTAGGGATAGCCAACAAGTTCATCAAGCGCTGTAAGCATTGTAGAAGCAAGTGAAGGCGCCACATTCAGTGTAAGCTTAGTGCTGCGAAGATCAGTGTATTCCGGAATATTAACAAACTTATAATCCGATTTATTTGCATCAGAAATATCCATCGATTGGTAACTTGCAAGCTTCAAACCGTGCGGCTGCAGCGGCACTTTCAGCTCAACAGCATCAGATTCTTCGTTAGTGAGTGCAGTTGCAGTAAGCTTTGCAAATCCCATTGGGTCATTTACTTTTACACGCCAGTCAATGCGTTTTTCTTCATTCTTACCCATCGTAAAGACTTTTTCGTTTGAGTCACCAATAATTTCAAGATTTTCTGTCTTAAGGCTAAGCTTTGTTTCCTTTTCAGTTTCAAGATAATTGTGAACAATTGTTGAGATAGTCACTTCATCATTTTGCTGGAAGAACCTTGGAGTTTCCATCCTTACAAGCAGGTCTTTCCTGGTAATAATTGTATTTACATTCTGGCCAACTTTTGTATCATCAGTTATGACCCTTGAAGTAATTCTCCATGAAGTTAAATTATCGGGGAATTTTACCTGGACAGTAGCGTAACCGTTTTCGTCGGTTGTAACCGTGGGCTGCCACATGATAGCGTCCCGGAAATCACTTCTTACCTCAGCATCAATAAACCTTCCGCCCTCTTCACTATCCTTATCGGCGAAAAAATCGCCTTTAGATTCTTTTTTCATTTTTTCATCTTCTGTTTTGGGGGCATTCATTGTTTTGGTTTCATCATTTGATCTTCCATTTCGCAATGAAACTTCACCAGTTACCACGGACTGCTGAGAAACCTGAAAATCATCCGTCAAGCCATCCATTACAAGTCCGCCAGTAGTGCTCTTGAGGTTCACTTCAATCGTTTTTCCTTTAATTACGTTGAGGTCCCTATCGCTTTCTTTGGACCTCTTATTCTTCATCACTCCAATGGTATAACTTCCTTCGGGAAGCTTAAACTCATAGCTGCCGTCTTCACCTGTAGTTGCCGCCACGAAATCACCATCTATAATAATTGTAGCATACGGCATTGCGTTGCCATTTTTATCAGTAAGCCTGCCTTTGATAGTACCAAGCTCACTATCTCTAAGTGATTTAACATCAAACCGCTCGTATATCGTGATCAGTCTGGAATAGCTGTAATATGAATATGCATTACTGTAATGAACGCTTACTGTATTCCATTTAGGAGCGTAGAAGTAACTCTTAATATCCTTTACGGCATCCGGTTTTATTGCATAAATACTTTCATCAACTATACCAATGGATACTTCGGCATTTCTTACTGGATTGCCATCTTTATCCGTCACTCTTACTGAAACAGTACCTTCTTCTTTAGGTTTATAAGTTGTTTTGTCTGTGCCAATGTTTACCGTGAGGAATTTCTTTTCGGGCATAACCATAACGCTTTTGCTTGCGGAATAAAACTGTCCCCCGCTTACATAAGATACCGAAATATAGAAATTCGGAGTCGCATTTTCTTCAACCGGAATTTCAATTAACTTCGAAGTCCCGTCTATTTTTTCTACTTTATAGGAGAGTATATTGTCATTTTGAGTTGTGATAAGAACATTCGCCCCGGGAGTTGTTGTAACTATCAGCGCTTTGCAAACTTCTCCCGGTTTGTATGAATCTTTATCAGGAAATATCTGAACTGCCCCTGACTGATTGTACCACCACCACATATCCCCTTTGGATACATAGCAGTAAGTTTCCTCAGTTACTTTTTTGCCGCGGGTATCGTATGAACTTACTTCAATTGAATAGTACCCTTCGCCTGCAGCGTCAAAAGTGGCAGTGCCCATACCCATATTATTTGTGTTGCCGCTAACAGTTGTGACATATTCTTTTTCCTGCTTATAATTCGGGTATCCGCCCCATGTAACTCTGTTTACAACAGCTTCAAATTTTACATCACGCGGTTTTTCGCTGAAATCCATAGCGCGGATTTCGAGAGTAATTTTTTCATCCGGTTTGTACAGGTATTTATCCGCTTTGGCAGTCAGGAAGAAATCAGCCCTTGTGACATAAACGGTCTGTGTAGAGGATATCTCACGCCTGGATTTATCTGTAACTTTAGCCTGAATGATATAAATAAAATCCGTTTCATAAGTTCTATCGTTATCATAATACCACCAGTACTTATACTTTGATTTAAAGTCTTCTTTAATTGAATAATCGAAATCAAACCTGCCTTCTTTATTCAGTTTGCCGGTTCCGCTGTAAATGAAATCTGCATTATTAAATTTCTGATTATCATCCTGGTTGGCATAATATTCTTCATACCACCATTTATATTCGCTGAAGTACCACCATGGTTTGTAGAATGTCTTTTTATAAACATTGTATTCAACCTCAGCATCTTGCACTGCGCTGCCGAAATAATAATCAGCCTGCACTACTCCTTTGATATTATCACCATTAGTGTACTGGTCTTTATCAAGAGTAATGCCTACCTTATATTCGGGCTTCTTATATTCTTCAACAAAAAATGAACCGGTGTATTCCTGGTCTTTATCAAGCGAGGCGTAAATAAAATACTGCCCCAGAGCAGCATTTTCTTCGATAAAGAACTCGCCGTTAAAACTTCCGTTTGAATTTGTTCTAACTACCTGTTTGAAAACTTCGGCATTCTTCGAATCTTTAATCTTAACTGTGATATCTTTATCGGGATAGTTATCAAATCCGCCGGAAGCTGTTTTCCTGATAGTTCCTTTGAACTCAACCTTACTTTTAGGCCTGTAAACCGGCTGAGAAGGATATATATAGACGGTGTACATATTGGCTCCATAACCAAAATATAAATATGGATCAGAGACAGCGATATCATCACCTTTTCTGCCGATAATTAAAGGATAGGAAACACTGTTTTCTGCGGCATACTGCCTGTCAACATCCTCAACTGATTTATAGAAAAGTCCGCCAAGAGTTTTACCAACACCAATTTTTTTCGTTCCGATAAAAAATGACAGATCTACATCGTTAATCGGTTCACCGGTTTTTTTATCAACCGTATATGCAAGCAGTGCATTATTTGAAGCTTCGGTAATTGTGCCAATATCGGTAACAAAAAATCCGGTATAAGCCACTTTATTTTTATAGGATACTCTTATAACAAATGCGCCTTTTTCCTTCGGCTTATAAGTGATTGTTTCGTAGCTGTAATAATAATTATCAGAGCCTTCTACTTTCAATTTCTTATTGAAGTTATCCACTTCATCGCACATCGATAGCAGATTCAGGCTGTCTTTACTCAAAACATCAATTTGAGAGTTAGATAATTGACGGGAAAAAAATCCCTCAATATCCCTTATTTTATATACCTTAAAATTAAATTCAGTATTCTTTTTCAGGTAATAAGCATAAACATTTACAGATACTTCATCACCTGAAGAATACATATTATTTGTGTAAACCGTGAACGACATATTATATTCATCCCAGTCATTCTGTGAAAATGATTGGAGCGGGTATAATAATGCCAATAATACTATCCCCAGTAAGCTTAATTTGATCTTGTTAAACATGATATCTCTCCTTTAGTAAATAAGCAATTCTTTACTTTATTATATACAAATTTAGAGAAAATGTTCCCAAATTAGTGTGATAAATTAGTTTACTGAAAATTAAATGATTTAAAGTTAAATTGCAGGTTTACGGCAAATAAAAGGAAGCAATAACACTATATGCTATCAGTTTCAGATATTACGGTACAATACGGCTCAAGGAAGCTTTTTGAAGGGGTTTCTTTCATTGTTAACCCAAGGGACAGGATCGGCCTGGTAGGCTCTAACGGCGCGGGTAAATCAACTTTGCTTAAGATCATCGCCGGACAAACGGAGCCTGATAAGGGCGATATTGCGCTTTCAAAACACACTACCGTAGGCTACCTTCCGCAGGATGGTATCGCATTTGAGGGTAAATCTATCTATGAAGAAGTTTATTCAGGCGTTGGCGATATTTCAGCACTAAAAGATGAACTGGAAGAAGTTCATAAAGAACTTGAAACCCACCCGGATCATACTTCGGATGATTACATGGAGCTGATCGAAAAGCTGGGCGAGCTGCAGCATAAGTTCGAGGACCTGGATGGATTCAGGATTAAATCAAATATTGAAAAGATACTAGAAGGACTTGGATTTCATTCAAAGGATTTTGACAGGCTGACTGACGAATTTTCAGGCGGATGGCAAATGAGGATAGCCATGGCTAAGCTTCTGCTCAAAAAGCCTTCGGTACTGCTTCTTGATGAGCCGACAAATCATTTGGATATTGAATCTCTTATCTGGGTAGAGGATTTTCTGAAATCATACGAAGGGGCAATAATACTTGTTTCGCATGACAGGACATTTCTTGACAATATTTCGAATAAAACAATTGAAATTTATGCCGGTAAGGTTACGATTTATAACGGTAATTATTCATATTACGTAACGGAAAAAGATATCCGGAAAGAACTGCTCTTTAAAAGCTATGATAATCAGCAGCGTTACTTAAAGCAGCAGACACAATTTATAACGAGATTTCGCTCTAAAGCATCAAAGGCAAGCAGTGTTCAAAGCAGAATCAAGCAGCTTGATAAGATCGATCTGATTGAAATTGAAGATGAAGAGTCCGCGATTCACTTTAATTTTCCGCCTGCCACACATTCAGGCAGAAAGGTTTTTGAACTCAAGAATGTTTCAAAGAGCTATGGAGATAATCTTGTGCTTAAAGGTGTAAACTTAGAAATTGAGCGTGGCGATAAAATAGGGCTTGTTGGAGTAAACGGTGCGGGTAAATCTACATTGGCAAGAATTATTCGGGGAACTGAAGATATTCAGCATGGTACAAGAAAGCTGGGTTTCCAGGTTGCACTTGAGTATTACAGCCAGCACCAGGCAGATTCACTTGACCCCGGCAATAATGTACTCGGCACACTTGATAGTGTTGCAACAGGTGATGTAAGAAAGCAGCTAAGGACAATACTCGGGAGCTTCTTATTCCGTGGCGATGATGTTTTCAAACAAGTATCGGTACTTTCCGGCGGGGAGAAATCCAGGCTTGCGCTTGCGACAATGCTTCTGAAGTCGAGTAACTTCCTGGTACTTGATGAACCGACTAACCATCTGGATATGAATTCCAAGAAAGTGCTTATGGATTCATTACGCGATTACGGCGGCACAATTCTGATCATTTCACATGACCGTGAATTTTTAGACGGCATTGTGAATAAAATTATTGAAGTAAAAGACAGGAACATTAAAACATACCTGGGTAATTGCTCTTACTTCCTTATGAAAAAGGAGGAAGAAAAAACTGCATCAAGTTCATCAAAGACTTTAAAGAAAAGCGAAGCTAAACCACAGGGGATTAATGGAACAGTCAAAAAGACAAAAGAGCAAAAAAGACAGGAAGCAGAAGCAAGAAACAAGATGTACGGCGTTTTAAAGCCTTTAAGAGACAAAGTTCACAAGATAGAAAAAGCTATTAAACTAAAAGAAGACAAGCTGCGCGACCTGGATAGAATGATGGAAGCGGCTGATTTTTACAAGAATGCGGATAAGGCGGCCAAAACTACTCATGAATACAAACTCCTGAAAGATAATTTAAGTAAACTCTATGAAGAATGGACTCTTGAAACGGGTAAGATGAGTGAACTTGAGCAAAGTATCCAGAAATAACATATAGATTTAAATGAAGATAGGAAATTATAAATTACACTCTGTACAAACCGGTTTATTCAGGCTTGATGGCGGCGCGATGTTTGGTGTTGTACCGAAACCCCTTTGGTCAAAGACCAATCCCGCTGATGATAGAAACCGGATAGACATGTGCATGAGGTCGCTTCTGCTTGTTTCTGCGGATAAAAAGATAATAATAGATAACGGAGTAGGTTATAAACTCAGCGATAAATTAAACGATATATACGGAGTCGATCACTCTAAATTCACTATGGAGCATGAGCTTAAAACTCTAGGCTATAGCACAAATGATATTACAGATGTAATTTTAACCCATTTACATTTTGATCACGCAGGTGGTTCTACAAAAACAAACGAAAATGGAAAACTGAGCCTGATGTTCCCAAACGCAATATGTCATCTTCAGAAGAAGCACTGGGAGTGGGGACAAAATCCAAGCGAGCGTGATAAGGCAAGTTTTATGCCTGAAAACTATAATCCAATAAAAGAAGCCGGAAAGCTTCTTTTATATGACGGCGATACAAAGTTTGATGACACTATTAGTTTGCTTACCGTAAGCGGCCACACTCCTTTTATGCAGCTTGTTAAATTAAGTGATGATGAGAATACAATGCTGTTTACGGCTGATCTATTCCCTACGACTTCTCATATACCTCTTGCATTCATAATGGGATATGATCTTTTCCCTTTAACTACGCTTGATGAGAAGAAGAAATTTCTCCCGCAGATAGTAAAAGAAAACTGGCTGTTATTCTTTGAGCATGATGCATTTACAGAAACATGCCGGGTTCAGCAGACAGAAAAGGGTTTTGCTGTGCATGATAAAATGGAATTAAAAAACCGGTAAATTGTTATTATATTAAACTAATGAGGACACAAGAATTAAAAAATTCCATAATAGAACAGATAAACAAGATTGATGATGAAGATTTCTTAAAAGCACTTCTTATATTCATGAATAAACTCAAAGAAGGAACTACAGATTTTGATTTTTTTGAACATTATCAAAAGAAAAAGAAAAGCAAAAGCAAATAATTGATATTTATTAATGTATTCCGAAGGGGAGGCAAGTATGCCTCCCCTATCATTTAAATGACTGATAACTTTAGAAAAATATGCAAAGTTTCAGACCTTCCCAACCGCAGAGGCAGGAAGTTCACAATTGCAGAAGATACCGATATTGCAGTATTCAAAGTAAACGGCAGAGTTTATGCTGTATCTAACGTTTGCCCGCACAATCATTCCGAGGTAATGTATGATGGTTATGTGGATGAGAATTTATTCCTCGCCTGCCCTATCCACGGCTGGCAATTTCATCTGGAATCAGGAACAGTCCCCCCCGAATGCAAAGGGCTTTCTGCAAAACTTGAGACCTATGAAGTTAAGATTGAAAATGATGAAGTATGGGTTGAAGTTAAAGTTAAGAAAAAGAAATGGTTCAGGTAATTTCAAATAGTAAATGCCAAATAATAAATAGTAGTTGCAGATAGTTTATTTCATATTTACTATTTACTATTTATTATTTGCTATTTGCACAAAAGGCCACATTTTTTTCCTCCAAGCCCTCCAAAAGTAAATCAAACTTCCGACTACAAGCAGAACTATTGCATATTTGATCTCTTTCTGGAAATTTTGACGAGAAAAAAGCACGTAAATAAATCCCGAAAATGCCAGAAGAACTGGTAATGGATAGAGCCACATCTTGAACGGACGCGAAGCATTTGGGGACATTAAGCGGAAATACACTACTCCCACTGTTTGAGCGAGGAACTGAACCATAAGCCTGATAACCACAAGTGCAGCTATGAGATCCTTAAGTTTTAAGAAACAAAAACAAATTGCTACTCCACCAAGAACAAGCAATGATACATATGGAAATCTATGTTTCGGATGGACTTTAGAGAAAATCTTGAAATAATCCCCTTCCACTGCAGCAGCGTATGGCACCCTTGAATAACCCATGAGAAGTGAAAAGACTGACGCAAAAGCAGTCCACACAACGAGTAATGTAACCAGATTTCCTGCCCATGTTCCGTATATTTTCTGCATGAATACCGATACAATGTACTTCCTTGCGTCAGTTCCGGCGGTTTCGCTCACTTCGCGCCATGGCAGCACTCCTATAATGCTGATATTCATAACAATATACAATCCGGCAACAGCAAGTATAGAATAGATTATCGCGCGCGGAATATTCCGGGTTGGGTTCTGGACTTCGCCCCCAAAGAAGTTAACATTATAGTATCCCCAATAGTCGTACAAAGCAATAAGCATTGCAGAACCAAGGCCAAGAAAAAAAGATGAATTTAAAGTGAAAGCGTCTTCCGGAAAATCAAATGCCAATTTAGGATCAAAACTGAAAATTCCCGAAACAATGATCCACAGAACCGTAACGATAACTCCTACCCACAGAAATTGGGAAAATCTACTTATAACCGAGACTTTTCTATACAATAACACTACAGCAATAATTACTGTCGTTATAGCAAGGATCGTTCCGTTATTTCCGGTAAGGCTGGCCTCAAGTGAACCAAGTATTGGAAGCGGTACACTCAGATCATAATTGAAATATGTTGTGTTGAGTCCGGGGAATATATAGCTTGCATACATTGCAAGTCCAACGCACCCGGAAGCCATAGAAAGGGGCGCGCTGAAAGTGAGCTGAAAGATAAAAAGAAATGATGCAAGCCGGCCAAATTTATCTTTGCCATAGATCTCCTTTAGGTAGTTGTAGGAGCCGCCCGCATGCGGCATTGCTGCGCCAAGTTCAGCCCATACAAGGCCATCACTTAAGCAAATTACTGCTCCTATGATCCATCCAAGCAATGCCTGCGGCCCGCCCATTGCGGCCAGGATCAAGGGAATAGTTATGAACGGGCCGACCCCGATCATATCTATCATATTTAGCGCGGTAGCGCCTTTAAGGGTAACCCCCCTGACAAGCTGTTTATCTGCTGTGTTATCCTGTATCATTTCTCTATTATTAGCGGCTAAGATAAGAGAAAAGATTTAATAGTTTAATGTAAAAGAAAAACCATTCATTGCCGCCATTAGTAAGAGAAGAGGCTGTCTCAAAACCAGTGGAACAGACATTCCTGTCTGTCGAAAACCTCGTTTATGTTTAACGATCACAGACAAGAATGTCTGTGCCACCGAAAAATGGTACTTTTGAGACAGCCTCTTTTTCGAGAAAATCCTGACACAAATGTTTAACCGCTATTTCAAGAAAACCATTTTTTTGAAATCGGAGTATTTATTATCGACGGTAAGTTTGTAGAAGTATATCCCGCTTGCTATGTTTTCAGCTTTGAAATCGACCTCATATACGCCCGGTTTCTGTATTGCATCAACAAGTACAGCAACCTGTCTTCCGGTAATATCAAATACATACATCTTCACGCTATGGGAAGAATTAGAAGTGAAAGGAATTGAATATTTGATCTTTGTTTCCGGGTTGAATGGATTGGGATAGTTCTGTGATAAGCTGAAACGGTCTGCAATCGTTGAAATCTGTGTGATACCAAAAACATCGTAATAAGATATACGCGCATTTGTTTCGACCTCTGCAAGTCCGGCTAGGTTCCACCCGTTTACAACTCCCGTATATGATTTAACAATAACCTTTAGTTCATCTATTTGCGGGAGACCATTTATATCAATACTTGTGCCATCCTGACTTATAGGGCCGGTTGAAGTCACATGCGCCATTTCGTTGCCTTCAAAGTAACAGAATATTTCGCAGTCATTAACCTGGATATTTGTATTCGATAAAGGATTAGGGCGGATATTATAGAGAACTACTCTTCTTATATCTGTTGGCACGATCCATTTTAGAACTACGAACTCATTTGCAGTCCCGTTTGCTATCCAGTTAACGTGCATAGAATCGTTTCTGGCTTTGCGGTCAACAACTTTCGTGCCGGGGTACTGCGTAGAATCATTAATGAACTTAAATGAACTCTGTGTCACATTTGCCGATGTTGAAGTATTGAAGAATGCAGCCTCTGATATTGTTGGAGGGACAGGGATATCAGTATGCCCTGCGTGACAGCCAACACACTTTGTACCGGTGCCCACCTGCCCGAAGTTCATGCCTATTACATGAGCCACCTGGCCTTTTGATCCAACCAAAACTTTTCCTGAACTATCCACAACCTGCTCAAACATAGAAACATTTGCAGGCGCGTGTTCAAAAGCAATTTGTCCAGTGTGCGTGATAAGCTGAGTTGATAGAAAAAGTGGTGTATCAAGCCCAAGAGAGTCCATTCTTTGGAAATTAAGGAAGAACTTGATCTTTGGAAATCTTGATATCGGAGGAGCATCTTCCATAACTTCATCAACATCTCCGTTAACGAACATATTAACGCAATCAAATCTAAACCCTCCATCCTGAAACCAGGTATTAGGGTCAGCAGTTGGTGGAAGATCACTAGGGAAGGCCAAAATAGCATCAATCAATATGGGAGGAACTGGTTTTGGCAGAAGTACCTCTGCATTAAGCTCAAGCTTTCCTGCAATATCAAAATATGGCTGAAGCCCTGATCCGTTTATATCAACAGTATATAGTGCATAATCCTGATTCTCAACTTGTGTTACATATGAGATAAGGATTTTTCCATTCGGCAATTCAACGGGATCGGTAGCATACGGCGGCTGCATTGTACCTGTTGAAGGCGGATTTGTAATATAAAGCTGCATTGAATTTGGGTTAACACCGGCAATATAGTTTGGATATCCCATCCCTTTATTGAACCACCTGATACCTGAACTGCCTGTAGTATATACCATTGGCGAATGCGGTACAAAAACACTGAGCATCCTGCCATCATTCAGTATATAGGGTTTATAATTATTTTGACCTGGCCGGTTATCTCCCGTGCCTGCGTACATAACAAGTCCTTCGCCGTCGGGAGTGATCTTTGCAGCAGACCAAACATTTGCAGCATCGTTTTTAACAGCTAGAGCAGAATCCCTTGTGAGTCCGCTGGAAGTAATAAGCGAAGGGTGATCAATATTCAGCCACCACCTGCTGTAAACTACCTTCCCGCTAACGGGGTCAATAGTGGGTTCATCTGCCCCATTCCGTTCTGTGGTAATACGATGCAGATTACTTCCTGTCGTATCAATTACAAACAGATTAGTCGCATTTTTTCCGCCATACTGGGATAGCGAAGGATAGCGGGTACTTGAAAAACATATTCGTCCATCGGGCAAATAGCAAGGATCAATATCATCATACTTAACAAATTTATATGCGATCGTGCCAAACTGAGCCAGACTTATATTCCTGTTTGAATAAGTAACCTTCTTGAAACCGGTGCCGTCTGCTCTTATCTCGTAAAGTCTCCATGAGCTATCCCTGTGTTCTATTCCGGCAAATACTATCTTTGAGGCATTCCAATAGACATTCGGATCAGAAACATCAATCAGTGTTATTCCCGAAAAATTCATAGTACTGTCAACTAGCGTTCTAATTGTCGCATTAGCTTCCCTTACCAGAAGCCTGCCTCCAACAACTGCAGTCCTCGAAAACGGCCCCATTCCGGGAAGAAGACCTGCCGGCGGATAATAAATGCTTCCGCCCTGAGTCATATTCCGGGATACAAAAACAATTGGATAAGTTTGTGATAAGAGCGCAGAATTTTGAAATATAAATAAAAAGCCCAATATCATTATTGATGCTGATACCGGGCGTAATGTTCTAAAGATCAAATTCATTTGCTAAAATGGAGTTATTTATATGTAATAACCACCGATGAATTATTCTTGTCCTTATCCCACGCAAGCATTATGCTAACATCACGTTTATCTTTTGTCCACATACTCAAACCACCATCTTCACTCATCATTTCACCATCGCTCTTTTTGAAACCGGCTTTATCAACACCTTCGGAAAATGCCGCAAGAATAACTTTTGGCTTATCAGTAGATTCAAAAGTAACTACAGTACCTTCTGATGTATTCAAAGAACCGAGGCATTTAGAATTAGCAGGTTGTGGTATATCTGCCGGGTAATCTGCCGGCAAGCCTTCTTTGATCCCAAGTTCATTTGGTTTACCCTCGGTATTTGTGCTTGTTTTATTATCACCGGCAACCTGGTTTTTGTTCTTATCAACCTGCGAGATCGAGTCTTTTTTCTTATCGCCTTCGGTCTTTTGTTCCTGCTTGGTGCAGCCTGTAAGTACGATCAAAACTGCGGCAAATACTGCTGTAAATAAATTTATTTTTGTTTTCATCCTTTAGAATTATGATTTATTATGGTTAGTTATTACATATTACTGCTTCAAATTTTCCTGCAATCCAGCTTTTGGAGTTATCATTGAAAAACATAGCAATTTTTCCTTTTGCAGTTTTATCGGAGATGCTTTCTAGTTCAAGTGAGCAATTCCAGTCAACTGCGGATTTATTACCGGCAGATTTGTAGAATGCCTGGTATGTATCAGGGCTGTCAGTAAACTTAACTTTGCCCCAGTTTCCCTGCTTTATCTCGCCGCCTTTTTTGAGTAATGTAAACCCCTCAAAATTTTCTATGAATCCGCAATTTTGAGCAGGCTTCACTAAAGAGAAATTTATTACATTATCATTAGAGCCGCGCCACTTTTCGAAATTAACATAAGCTATCTGAACTTCTTTTCCGTTAATCATCCCTCTAATGGCATAATCAGGGATAGAAATTCCTGAGAGATCTTCACTCCAGCCAAACTCCTTTTTTTGAGTTTGATCCTGCTTCACTTCATCAGATCTCTTACCACATGAAACAAATGCAAATACAAATACAATAAATACCGGAAATACTACTTTTCTTTTCAATATAAATTTAACTGGATTAATAATAGTGTTAATTATTACTTGCAATACTTATTAAACCTGTCGTTTATTCTGCCCCAGTTCAATCCATTCAGGAAGTTATCGATATACTTTGCTCTTGCCGGCCCGTCTTTGTGATAGTAGGCATGTTCAAAAACATCACAGGCAACAAGCGGAACGCCGCCCCAGATCGCGCCGTACTGATGCTCATCAACGAGAACATTGATCAATCTGCCGGAATAAAGCCTATCAAAAACAAGCAATCCCCATCCGCTTAACTTTGCAGCAACTGAACATGCTTTGAATTCAGCTTTCCAGTTATCAAATGAGCCAAAATTATCTTCAATGGATTTTTTAGCATCCGGTCCTTTTGAAATATCACCATCTCCGCCCATGTTATCCCAATAAACATCGTGCAGGTACGCGCCCGAGTGATTCCATGTGAAGCGCCTTTTAAGCTCTCCGATATCGCTCCAGTTGCCGTTTGCTTTGGTCAGGTCAGCTGATTCGAGTTCTTTTTCAATATTGTTCAGGAAAGTAACATATCCTTTGTGGTGGGTGTTATAATGCCAGTCAGTTGTTTCGGCATCAACTACATCCCTCAGAAGCGATTTTGCTTCCTCATCCGAGTATGGACGCGGATTAAATTTCCATTCGTAAGCCATTTTATTAAAACCTCCTTTAGGTTTCAGGGATTTATCCCCGTGTATATTTATATTCAGAATATTCAATTGAAGCGGTACACCAAGCCAAAGCGCACCAAGCGCAGAAGTTTTCAGGAATGTTCTCCTGCTTCTTCCGGGCATGTTACACTCCGAATGAGCTTCCGCAGCCGCAGGTTTTCTTGGCTGAGGGATTGTTAAAAGTAAATCCTTTGCCGGTCAAGCCATCAGTATAATCAACAGTTGTGCCGTTTAAGTACAAAATACTCTTCCAGTCAACTGCCACTTTGACCTCATCAAATTCGAGGATCTTATCAGTATCTTTTACCTCAGCATCAAAACCAAGGGTATAAGAAAGTCCTGAACAGCCCCCGCCTTTCACGCCAATTCTAAGCACATAATCATCAGGAATAGTATTTTCTGATTTGATCTTTTTTACTTCATTTACAGCTTTAGAAGTTAATGCAATGCCCTCTTTTACTTCATGCATAACTGCTGTTTTTAAATCTTCCATAAAATATTATATTTTAGAATTACAAAATTACTTTATTTAAAGAAAACATTCATACCCATAAAAAGAGACCAGTAAACAACCCGCCTGTTAGATTTCAATCCATTTGTAGTGCTTGCTTCATCCCTGAAAACTATGACGTGATCGTCAACCGGAGTTACTTCTGCTGTTTGTTTACTCCACAGGTTATCATAAGTATAACTGTAACCCAGAAATAGTGCAATTGTTTTTTTTAACCTGTAATTCAGCTTAATACCTGCAGAGTAACCATACCTTGGAATAACTTTGAAGAAACTGAGACCTGCCTTATGAAAAGTTTCTCCGCCTAGCAAATTAAGCCTCAGCAATCCGAATATTCCGGGGTAAAACTTTTTCTCATGCCCCAATGGATTAATCTCAGAGCCGATCCCTGCTGAAAATGTTTGTACACGCACCCCAATATCATAGCCCTCACCGCCAGGATAAATCCCATACAAAATATTATATCCCAGGTTCAACAGCACCTTAACATATCCCTTTCTGAACAGGCTATACTTCAGATATGTTTGAACAGTATAACCGGTGTTTGTCCCCAGATTTGGTGAAGTAAGAATACTTTCTCCGGCAACAAAGATCCTGTCATAAGTACTGTTAATTGTTACATTGTCTCCATAAGCTTCTAACATCGGCCTTGAGTATCCGACATGGAAGCTTAACTCAAACCTGCTTAATGCCGTAGAATCCTTTTTAGCCTGTGCAGAAATTAATACCGGAAACAACAGGATCAATATGAAAAAGAACTTAAACTTCGGCATATTCTCCTTTTTCACTTTTCAGGGAAATCTGCCTCAGGAAATTTACTTTTTCAATAACCTTATTAATAGTGTAAATTATCTCTTCTTCATTATTAAATCTCCCGATTCCGAATCTTATTGCCGAGTGTTTCAAATCTTCATCAATATTAATAGCTTTTAACACATGTGAAGTTTCACCTGTTTCGCTAGAACATGCACTGCCGGTTGAAACTGCAACTTCTTTCATTGCGAGTATAAGTGAATCTGAATTTATGCCTTCAAAGCTTAAATTCAGATTATTTGCAATGCGCCTCTTGGGGTGTCCGTTTAATTTAACCCCATTTAACCCTGTAATAATTCCATTATAAAGCATGTTTTTCAATGAATTTATACGATTTGTTTCTGCGATCAATTCAGACTTTGCAATTTCGCACGCTTTTCCGAAACCCGCAATACCCGGAACGTTCAGTGTGCCTGCACGAAGTCCCCGTTCCTGCAAACCTCCATCGATCTGAGGCGCAATCCTGATCTTGGGAATTCTGGATTTCATGTACAATGCTCCAACTCCCTTTGGCCCGTATATCTTGTGAGATGAAAAGCTGAGTAGGTCAATCCTATCACTCAGAACATCAACAGGTATCTTTCCAACAGCCTGAGTTGCATCTGTATGGAATAAAATATGTTTACTTTTGCAGATCTTTCCAATTTCGCTTAAAGGCTGAATTGTTCCGATCTCATTATTTGCATACATTACCGAAACAAGAATTGTCCGCTCTGTAACACTGTTCTTAATATCATTAGGATTCACAATTCCAAAATTATCGACATCAAGATATGTTACATCAAATCCTTTCTTCTCAAGACTTTTGCAAGAATCAAGCACTGCTTCATGTTCTATTGTAGTTGTGATTATATGGTTCCCTCTTGAGGAATACATTTCGGCAGCGCCTTTAATGGCAAGGTTAACGGATTCCGTTGCACCGCTTGTGAAAATAATATTGCGGCTTTCTGCATTTATCAGCCGGGCAACTAGCTTCCTCGAGTTTTCTACAGCTGCATCAGCCTTCCAGCCGAACTCATGCGATTTGCTGGACGGATTACCGAAAACTTCTGTAAAAAAAGGGAGCATAAATTCAACCACCTTCGGATCGACAGGAGTCGTAGAATGATTATCCAGGTATATCGGAAATTTTATCATAGATCAGACGATCTCCGAAAGCTTGGTTGTATTAAAATAACTGTTGATCTGCCGCTGTATTTTCTTTAACGGACTGCTTAATATACATGTATCATAAATAGAACAGCTCTCAGGATCGGTGTGATTGCCGCAATCAAGGATATAGCTCTCGCCTTCAATTGCATTGAATATTGTGGCAAGGCTAAGTTTCTCCGGTTTTTGTGATAAGGTATAACCACCGCGGGTACCCTGCATTGAAGTTAATATATTTTCCTTCTTAAGCTTTTGTAATATCTTACTAAGCAGGTCATATGGAATCTTATATGTTTCGGATATCTCTTTGGCAGAGCAAGGCGTTTTTTCGCCCGTCATAGCCATATGCTTAACAGCAATCAATCCGTACTCAACTTTCTTGGATAATTTGAACATTTTTTATTAGTGCCGGTTCACCGGTTTTGAGTTCAATGCTTAGTTCATGGAAATTTACTGCGCTCTTCTTATAAGCCTTGCAGCAAAAGAGCCATCAATGTTGTGCTTATGCTGAAATGTTTCTATGCAGCCATCTGCGTTAACCAGGTCTTTATTCACATATTGCGCAGCGCTATCAATATAAAAATCCGGGTTCTTTTCAATGAAGTCTTTAACAATATCCATATTTTCTTCGGGTTCGGTAGAGCATGTGCTGTAAACAATTACTCCGCCCGGCTTTAAATAATTCGCTGCGCTATTAAGCAGCTTCTTTTGAAGTATAGCCAAAGCCAGGATATCTTCCATTTCGCGTTTCCATCTTATCTCAGGTTTTTTAGAGAGCACTCCAAGCCCGGAACACGGCGCATCAAGCAGGATCTTATCAAATTTTATATCCTTTAACATCGGATTCTGGAAGTCCGTAGCATCATCCTGAATAAACTCAATATTCGTAATGCCAAGCCTCTCTGCATTTTTCCGCATCATGTTTATCTTCGCGTCGTATTTATCAACAGAGTATATCTTTCCTTTGTTGCCTATCAACTGCGCAATGTGGGTTGATTTCCCGCCTGGTGCGGCGCACATATCCAAAATTACATCATTTTCTTTTGGATTCAAAAGGACTGCCGGCAAGCCTGCGCTTTCATCCTGTACAGTGTACTTTCCGCTCACAAAATCTTCATCAAGGTATATCTTTGACATTAGCCTGAGTGTAACGAAGTAATCTATGTAACGGCATGTTCTGAAAACGATATTTCGCTCTTCGAATCTCTTAAAAACTTCATTTCTTCCGGTCTTAAGAGTATTTATCCTAAGCGTAAGTATGGGGCGTTTATTATTTGCTTCTGCCAAAATTGCAGCATCATCAAAACCAAATCGCTCTATCCATCTTTTGATCATCCAGTTCGGATGGGACTGCATTATAGCAAGATATTTTACTTCATCAATTTCACGGGTTGGGTAAACAAGATCATTTTTTGTTCGTATGATCGTTCTAAGCAATCCATTAACAACATCTGCATGCTTCTGAGTGCTGATCTTTTTTACGAATTCAACAGCTTCATTCACCGCAGCAAAATCAGGTATCTTATTCAGGAAAAGTATCTGGTATAATGCAACGCGCAATGTATTCTTAATTTCGGGAGTACATTTTTCCCAGTTGCCGCGGTAAAATCCGTTTAAGAACCAGTCAAGCCTGCGCATCCATCTTATTACACCGTGACAGATCTCGTTAAGTAATGATTTATCATAATCATTCAGAATTTCAGTGCGTATTTCGTAATCAATAAGTTTATCAAGGTATGAGTCGGTTCGCTCTACCCGGGTTAATATCTTAACAGAAATGCTTCTTGCATCACTGTAGATAGTATCGCCGCGCGGTTTATCCCTTTTATTTGGGTAGCGCTTATCCTTGCTGTAGGTTTTTCCGGCAGGAGGACCATCGCTTTTTGGCTTTTCAATAGGAACAGCCGGTTCGTTATTTTTTACTTCAGGTGCTTGTGGAGAGTCAGCCGTCAATATTTCGGTTTCGGCTGCTGTTTTATTCTCATTCAAAACAGGTGCTTGGAAAACAGGTGCTTGGATAGTTTCCTTTAGCTCTTCCTTCACATTTTCGCCTGAATTATCAAGATTCTCAGTCATATTATTCATATAAATTCAGATAATCGAGTAATATACCGTTATATTATAGTAGTTTCAATGAAGGCAGTATGCTCTCCAAAATGTTTACTTAGACACCTGCCTGCTGCAGGCAAGCGAATTTCACTAATTTGCACGAATCAAAAGACCTCAATATCTATGTTTAATATGGTTTTTATGTTGTTTATTTTTGAGCGAGCAAAAGATATTTGCGAGCACAGCGAAGCAATCTTATCAGGATCATCAATATCTTAACTGAGATTGCTTCGTCGCTTCGCTCCTCGCAAAAAACTAATTATAACTACACACTCCAAATGATATCCATAAAAGACTTAAACCCGCATTTATTAACGGCAGAATACGCCGTAAGAGGACCCATAGTTATTCGCGCACAGGAGCTTGAAAAAGCAGGCAAAAAAATTATATACTGCAATATCGGCAATCCGCAGGCATTGAAGCAAAAGCCGCTTACATACATAAGGCAAATACTGAGTTTAATGGAGTATCCGGCCCTGCTGGACTCTCCAAACATAAAAGACTTGTATCCCGCAGATATTATTGAACGTGCTAAACATCTGCATCACTTAATGCCGCATGGAACAGGCGCATATACGCAGAGCGCAGGCATGCCGTTTATTAAGCAGGCAATTGCTGAATTCATAAACAACCGCGATGGGATTCCAACCGATGAGAACCAGATCATACTTACAGACGGCGCGAGCAAAGGTGTTTCTGCAGTACTGACTGCCCTGCTAAAAAAGCCAAGTGACGGGTTTATGATCCCTATACCGCAATACCCGCTTTACAGCGCGACTATAGAATTATATGGCGGCACTCAGATAGGATATTACCTTGATGAAGCAAACTCATGGCAGTTGAATGAGGAGATATTAGTAAAGAGCTACAATGATGCAAAGGTGAAAGGAATAGATCCGGTTGCAATTGTTGTGATAAACCCCGGCAATCCAACAGGAGCCGTGCTATCGTACGAAAATATCGTAATGATAATCAACTTTGCGAAGAAACACAAGCTCGCAATTATGGCAGATGAAGTTTACCAGGATAATATTTATTCTGTAAACGGAATGTTTAATTCATTTGCCAAAGTTATGCATCAATTGGGTGAGAGCAGTATATCCCTCTTTAGTTTTCACTCGGTATCAAAAGGATTTATGGGAGAGTGCGGTCACAGGGGCGGTTATCTTGAGATCCGCAATGTACCGGCTGATGTTAATGCGGAGTTTATTAAACTGCAATCAATAAGCCTTTGTTCAAACACTGTGGGACAGCTTGTGACGTATCTCGTTGTCACTCCCCCGCAGAAAGGCGATGCAAGTTATGATCTATATATAATAGAGCGTGACGGAATACTTAATGAACTTAAAACGAAGGCTGAAATTCTTGGCAAAGGATTAAATGATATTGATGGCATGACAATTGATATTCCCGAAGGCGCGATGTATGCTTTTGTGAAGTTTGAATTGCCGCATACCGAGGATGTAAGCAAAATGACTCCCGCCGAACAATTGGCATATGAAAGCAAGCGTGATAATGATTATTGCATGTCACTACTGGAAGAAACAGGAATTTGCGTAGTCCCCGGCTCCGGTTTCGGCCAATTACCCGGAACATTGCACTTCAGGACAACATTCCTGCCTCCACGAGATGAAATGGAGGAATTGGTGAAGAAGATGAGGGAGTTTCATGGGAAATATGTGAAACAATTAGGAATTAGGAATGGATAAAGAAAGCTTTAAAAAGTTTACCGAAGATGCTTTAAAGAACATATTATTGTTTGGTGAAGCTTTTCATCGCAAACCATTACCCCAAAAAATTGTTTTTCAGTGGGGCTATGGAGATAAAAAAGAACGGTTCAGGGAAAATTTATCTCAAATCATCGTTGATAACCCAAGAGTATATATAGATGAAGATCACATCAATCCATTTCTTGATTTAGTTGTACTTGATATATTGCCAAGTAATGAAACATTGATAGGTTGTTATGTCTCTGGACATGAATTAAGAAGTTTTCCTGAAAGAAATTGGAATGGACCACCAGGTCCATATATTTATCTTGTTCTTGACAAAATTCGTGATAAAAAAATAAGTAAGGATTCTATTAAAAAAAATTTGATAGAAAAAGGCTTATATTCTGAATTATGAATAAACCCAACAACCACTTATCCCTCAAAGATACAGCAGAAAAGCTTAAGGAATCGGGTAAGGAATGCTCCCTATATTCCTACAATTTCTAGCCTTTTTCCCCTCCCTTGTTTACGGTATAAAATTTTGCAATAAGTTGTTGTAAATTGTCAACTGTAAATCAAAACTAAGTCAACTAACATGATAAAAAGATTAATTTTTCTTCTGATATTTGTAACAGCATCAGTTTTTTCGCAGGATATTGAGTCAACCGTAAATGGGCTGGTTCAGCCACTTATTGATGGAGGGAAGAACAGGAGCGTATCTGTCGGACTCTTTGAGATCGGAAATGAATACCCGAAGATGTTCTTCTACGGCAAAGTTGCCAAAGAGGATTCTGCCAAACCGAATGAATACACGGTTTATGAAATAGGCTCGATCACCAAAACTTTCACTGCAATGATGATGATGATGCTTGCAAGAGACGGCAAGATGCAGGTCAGTGACCCGGTGCAAAAATTCCTTCCGGATTCCGTGACCATTCACAATTTCACAAGCAGTGAACATATAAAAATTTCGAATCTGGTCACTCACACTTCCGGACTTCCAAGTATGCCAAGTAATCTGATGACAGACCCGAAGACCGATAAGAAAGATCCGTTTAAAAATTACACCACAGCAGACCTGTATAACTTCATCAATAATTACATACTGGAGCGCGAGCCCGGCACAAGATATATTTATTCCGATCTAGGCATGGGGCTGCTTGGGCATTTGGAATCACGCGCATCAGGCATGAGCTACGAGAAGTTGCTGCATTATTATATTCTGGATTCCCTTGGAATGAACTGGACGGGAATTACTTTATCGCCGGAGATGTCAAAGAACCTTGCAAAAGGCTACACAGAAAAAGGCGAACCCTCGGGCAATTGGAATTACCAGGTGCTTGAAGGCGCCGGCGCGATAAGATCGAGCCTTAAAGACATGCTGAAGTATCTTGCATTCAACATGGGCAAGACAGATACCATGCATTTTAAGGAAGCATTAGAGGTAATGCAAAGACGCAGGTTTGATACTGATATGCAGGGAGTATATATCGGCACCGGCTGGAACATTTCTGAAACGGGCGGCGGCAAACAGGTCATTTGGTATAGCAGCAATACAGGCGGTTACACCAGTTACATTGCCTTCATGCCGGAAACCGGCGCAGGTGTGGTGGTGCTTTCAAATCAGGCAAGCTCAGTTGACCAGGTTGGAATTGAGATATTGAGGTATTTGAACAGGTAAAGGAAGATCTAAAGATTCTCTGTAGGGAATGGTCGTGACCATTCCTCATAATTTTTTAATCAGCAATGTATTATCAGAATCTTCAAAAACCAAAAATTTAATCTATCAAAGTTCATTGTATTTCATGTAGGGAACGGTCGTGACCGTTCCTTGATTTTACTAATACTTTTGCATTAATAAATTTTGCAGAATTCAACACATATTCCAAACAGAAAACGTAACCGATTAAAAGGATACGATTATTCAAATCCTGGTATTTATTTTATAACGATCTGTACCGATAATAGAGTTAATAGTTTTGGAACAATCGTCCAGAGTGAAATGATTCCGAACAATTCCGGCAAAATAGTTATGGATAAATGGATATGGCTAAGTGAACAATATTCATATGTTGTATTAGATCAATATATCACAATGCCCAATCATTTTCATGGAATATTGGCAATAGTAGATGGTGACAGGAACGGTCGCGACCGTTCCCTACAAAAGGTCAAATCTATTTCCTCTTTAATTGGAGCATTTAAGACAACTTCTTCTAAGGAGATTCATCTAAATTCAGATAAGGCGTTCAAATGGCAAAAGTCTTTCTACGATAGGATTATCCGAAATGAAGCGGAATTAAGCAATATTCAGAGGTACATTTTCTACAATCCATTAAGCTGGCAAAATGATATAGAGAATTCAAATAGATATAGCAAACATGTTAGAGAAAAATATTATGATGATATTATTCAGAATAAATAATCATTTTAAAAGTAATAAATCTATTTATCATTGTCAGGAATTGTAATTACGGGTGTTTCGGGATATTTGGGTCCATACCTATGCAGGGCGCTTGCAGGAAAACATGATGTTTATGGTATTTATAACAGTCACCCTGTAAGTTTTGAAGGGATCAATATTATTAAGTGTAATCTGACGGACTTTAAAGAGCTCTCAGAAGTATTTGACAGAGTGAAACCCGATGTTGTTTATCATCTCGCATCGGTAACACCAACCCGCATTACAGACGAGTCAGATGGTTTTGTTGAATTCTTTAACAGAGAAGTCACTGCAGAGATTGCCCGTTTGTGCGCAAAGCATAATTCACTTATGATATACACATCAACTGACCTGGTTTATGATGAAGGCACAGGCATAGAAGAAGATTCCGCGAAACTTGCGCCTAAAACCATTTATGCCAAAACAAAGTTAATGGGAGAGCGATCTGTAAAAGATTATGCTTCAAAGTACATTGTTTTAAGAACTGCGCTTGTTTACGGCTTTACACTTTCTTCATATACATCCTTTTTTGATATCTCTTACCGTGCAATGGCAGAAGGTGAATCCGTTAACGCTTTTTTTGACCAGTACAGGAATCCGATTTACACAGAAGACGCTGCTTCAATACTTGCTGAGCTGCCTGCAAAGTATATAACAAATGAAACGATCAATTTCTGCGGTAGTGAATTTTTATCAAGATATGAAATGTGTTTGATGATGGCAGAAGAATTCGGGTTTGACCCGGGCCTGATAAAAAAAGTAAGCTGTAAAGAATTTACAGCTTACCCACTGGTGGAGAAATTAGAAATGAAGTTTGAAAAGATGAAGCTGTTTGAATTTAAAACAAGATCTTTCAGGGAGGCCCTGAAAAGATCAAGATCATTTATTATATAACTAAAGCCATTTTCATGGTTTTGCTGCTGATATATCCTGCCGAAATTAATACAAACCTGTAAACCGCTGGCGTATGCTTTTTTGCAACCCATTATATATTGTAATATCATATTGTTATCCGATGCCGGCCGGAATAATCTCAGAAAAAACCTTAAATATAAGGCAAGAATAAATTATTGACGATTAAACTTTTGCCGTAATTTGGTGTCAAACATGAAAGCAAAATATAAAGAATTGAAGAAAAACTACATCAAATTTCACTTTTTAGCATATTTCTTATTTTTCGTCATGATATCACTGGTCCTTGGATTCAGTGCTGGCCAGTATGCAACCAGGCTCAATTCAAAAGAAATTGACCGCTTGATAAAAAGCAAATGGAGCACAAATAAACTTGAGCCGTCTGCAAAGACAGGTGACGAAGAATTCTTACGCAGGGTTTGTCTTGATCTCATTGGCAGAACTCCAAACGCAGATGAAGTGAAAGTATTCCTAAACGAAAATAACAGCGATAAGCGGAAGATGAAGATCGAAGAATTACTGGGAAGTGATGAATACGGGAAATATATGGCTGATACCTGGATACAGATTATATTTTCATATGACGGCAAACGCAAAGTGAAGGCTCCAACTTACAATCTTGTAAGAAATGAATTTTCAGGATCATTTAATCAAAATAGGCCTTATACTGAATTTGCTGATAAACTTATCAGCGCGCAGGGATTCGTGACTTCAAATCCTTATGCGCTTTACATGGGCAGATTTGAAACACCCGAAGATGCAGCCGGCAATGTAATGAAGATATTTACAGGCAGGCAGATCCAGTGCGCACAATGCCATAAGCATCCTTACGAAAAAATCACTCAGGAAGACTTCTACGGTGTGGCATCCTTTTTTGCCAGACGAAAGGTATTGCCCTTATTAAAGAAGGACCAGGCGCAAAAGATCACTAATACTATTTCCAGAATGGAAAAGCAGATAACGAAAGCACGTGATAACGAAATGGAAGCAAATACTGACGGTACAAATGACATGAACGAAGAAATGATGAAAAAAGATGAACATAAAAATGTAAAGAAGCAAAAGAAAGTAAAAAATAAGAATAACGGCCAGAAGTACATACCTCCACAGTGGGCTATTGATAGTCTTAAGGCAAGAATGATCGACTCCGCATTCAAGCCTGATCTGCTGGTATGGGATGCAGTTAACGGCCAGATGAACTATGAAGTTAAAGGCGAGAAGAAGACTGTTTACCCTAAGTATTTGGGCGGAGCCTCGGTTTCCGGTGATGCCGGTATAGACAGAAGAAGCCTTCTAGCCAATAATATTACGGTTACAGAAAGCAAACAGTTCGCAAAAGCATTTGTTAACAGGTTCTGGAAACATTTCTTTGGGTATGGATTTGTGAATCCGGTTGATGATTTTACATCAAATGACCCCGGCACTAATCCTGAGTTATTGGAAAGGCTTGCTGATGAATTCATAAGCAGTAATTTTGATATAAAGAGCTTATTCAGACTGATGTTAAATACTGAAGTTTACCAGTTATCCTCTACTCCAAACAGCACAAATAAAGATGACCATGAATATTTTTCCAGGGCAGTCTTAAGGCCAATGGACCCCATCCAGCTTTCTAACTCCCTGCTTATAACAAGCGGATATCTAAACACGGGCGGGCTAAAGAACAAGTCCGATGAAGAGCTTGCAAAGATAAGGTTCAGGATACTTCAGCTGTTTATATATACATTTGAAGATGACGAAATGAATGAAGCCGAGGATTTTTCGGGTACTATTACACAGGCATTATTAATGATGAACAGTGATATTACCGAAAAGATAAGTGAGAAGAAGCCGGGCAATTTTATTGCACAGGTAATGAATAAAACTAAAGATCCTGAAGAAAGACTTGAGTTAATATTCCTGAATACGCTTGGCCGCTATCCCGGTGATAAAGAAAAGGACAAATACCTTTCCGGGAATACTGATAGCGAAGACATTTACGAGAATATTCAATGGGCGCTGTTAAACAGCAGTGAATTTATATTTAATCATTAGCGCCCTCACCCCTGCCTGCAGCAGGCAGGCCCAACCCCTCTCCCGAAGGGAGAGGGGAGAGAATTTTCTCAGAATTACTCAAATGGAAAGATTCTTCTGTTAGAAAAATAAAGAATTTAAATTATATGTCTGAAAAAGATCTGATCAAAAAAGGTTTGCATTGCGGCTGTAAAGACCACAAAGAAGAAGCAGAAGTTTCACGAAGGAAGTTTTTATCTATCAGTATGGCACTGACTTCAGGACTGATACTCTCAAAATTCGGGTTTGCTAAAAGCGTTGCACAAAATAACCCCGGATTATCTTTTATGAATCCCCTAAATGCGAAGGCAGAAGCAGTAATAGTTCTTTGGCTTGCCGGTGCGCCATCTCAGTTTGAAACTTTCAGCCCGAAATCGAAAAGCAAAAATGGCGGCAGCACAAAATCCATTCAATCTAATGTTTCGGGGATTGAGTTATCAGAACATTTGCCGATGCTTTCTCAGCAAATGGATAAGATGACCCTGATCCGCTCATTAACCAGTAAGGAAGGCAATCACAACCGCGCAAGTTACCTCATGCATACTTCTTACCCGCCAGTTGGGGTTGTAAAACATCCAAGCTTTGGAGCAATTACAGCTAAAGAGCTTGGCGGAGCAAAGGAATTTGATCTGCCATACTTCATCAGTCTTGCGGGGCCATCATACAGCGCTGAATTCCTGGGAAAGGAATACTCTCCATACGTAATTAAGGATATTGATAAACCTCTTCAGAATATCAAAAAATTCAAAGATGTCGATGATGCAAGATTTGCAGAAAGAATGAACATTCTCAGCAAAATGGAAGATAACTTCTATAAAGAAAAAGGCCTGGAAGATATTAAAGAGCATAAGTTGATCTATGAAAAATCTGTAAAGATGATGAACTCTCCTTTAATTAAGGCTTTTGATATTAGCGAAGAGTCCGATGTTTTGAAACAGGCATATGGCGATAATTCCTTCGGTAAAGGCTGCCTGATGGCAAGAAGGCTTGTTGAAACTGGAGTGAAATTTGTTGAAGTAACGCTTGACGGCTGGGATACACACCAGGATAATTTTACCAGGACAGCAAATCTTTGCAAAAAACTTGACCCCGCGCTATCAACTCTCCTGCAGGATCTATCGCAAAAAGGTATGCTTGATAAGACATTAGTACTTTGTATGGGCGAGTTTGGCAGGACTCCGGCAATTAATGCCAATGAAGGCAGAGATCACTATCCAAACGCATTTGCCTGCGCAGTTGCAGGCGGCGGAATTCGAGGCGGCAGGATTTATGGCGAAACCAGTGATGACGGTGACCAGATCATATCAAATCCAGTAACACCAGAAAATCTGTTTGCAACTCTTTGCAGCCAGCTTGGAATCGATTATAATAAAGTGAATTATTCGCCACAGGGAAGACCGTTGAAATATGTTAACAGCGGCATTGTAATTGAAGAACTAGTGAGTTGAGAGGTTTGAAAGTTGGAAAGTTAGAAGTTTCGTATTCTCAGAGTCTCTCACCTTCAGGTGAGGACTCTGAGAATGGTATGAAAGAGCAAATCGTTTTCAGAGTCCTGCTTTGCAGAGACTCTGAAAGGACACATATCTCAGGCAGATTTTTTCTGTTGAAGCCACTGATTTTCAGCTTCATCAAGTTCAGCAACTAATCCTTCTCCGAAATAATACTTCAATTCATCGCGCGAACCGCGGTATAATGTCGGGCCATCGCCGAGACAAATCGTGAGATTCTCATCTATTTCTTCGGGTGTCATTAAAACCCCATCCATATAAGTTACGGGGAACATCGAACAGAAAAAGGGTTTTACTTCGTGGTAATCTATCCCTTTATGCAGAGCAAAACTGTGAAGCATGCATCCCCTGCTTTGGGTATTCAGGAAAATGCAATAATCTTTTTCTTCATCGTATGTTGTTCTCAAATAGTCATGACCGGGATATTCCGGGTCGGTTTTTTTTTCGCTTTCATCAAACCACCTCTCGCTCTTAATTCCAGTGAAGGTTTCAAGTTCATCTTCATGTTTCATAATCCTGTCAACATTCTGCATATCTATATCAGCGCCCCACTCGCAGCACTGATCTTTGCAAGAAGTGCATTCCATACATTTCATGAAATATGTTATATCGAAAATATCAGTATCAACTGAGTGGATTACCGGAAGTCCGTGAATACTTGCATGTGAATTCTTAAGCTTGATTACCATGTATTTTTTACAATTATTTTTAATTAATTGTTGGTCTTCGACTCGAAGAGTTATAGACCAACAACTGTGTTGGAATCACCAAAAATCCTGTTCTGTATTAAATTGATTTAATTATAAGTTCAATCAGCAAATTTTGAATTGAAGAACCAAGTGCCAATAGCCTTGTTACAGCAATTTCATAGTCACTGCACTCCAAAAATAATCAATAATAACCCAGCTTATAATTTCTGAAACCATTAATTGTTTCTTTAGCGCTCACTTTCAGAATTGTTGCAACTGGTATTGCTATGAGTGCGCCAAATGCGCCTAGTATCTGATTGCCAATTAGTATAAGCGCAATTATAGCGATCGGGTTCATTTCAGCACCTTTCGAAAAAAGGTAAGGCTGAATAAATGAGCTATCAAGTATATAAATTATTGTGAAAAGTATAACAATCGGTAGCACCATATGAAAGTCACCAAACTGGATGATAGAAATAAGTATTGCCGGAATGCCCCCGATTATTGGACCTGCATAAGGTATCAAATGCCCTGCCCCGGCAGCAAGTCCTATAATAATTGAATTATTTATCCCGAGTATCGAGAGCCCTGCAAACGAGAGCAGCCCAAGTATCAGAGCGTCAAGCAGCCATGACCTTACATACGAACTAAGCTGCATTTCGATCTTATCAATTATATTGATAGTCATTTCAAAATAGCGGTTAGGCACAAGCCCGATAAGCCCGTTCTTGAGTCTTTGCCTGTCTCTAAGTATAAAGAATGTTATGAAAGGAATTATGATAATGTAAAGCACAGTTGATACAACCCCTGAAATAAAATCTTCAGCTTTGGAAAATGATGACTTAACATACACTTCAATTTCTTTTCCAACATCACCCTTCTTAAGGTAGGGAACATTCTTTTCTATCCATTTTTCGGAGGTTTTGAGTTTTTCTGATACCTGGAATTCCTTATACGATTGCTGAAGCGAATTGCTCTGCTCAATAAAACTGGGCGCTATCAAATTGAAAATAAAATAGAGCGCAATGCCGATCACAGCATAGACCATGAGAATTGAAAATGATCTGCCTATGCCCAGGCCCTGTATAAAATCTACGAAAGGACTGAGGACAAGAGCAAACAACAGGCAGATTATCAATGCGATAAAAATATCCGTAAAGAACGTAATAAATCCGGCAACTATAAGTAAAGGAATGAGAAGTATAAAAACCTTTGCAATTCCGCTTAGCTGCTTCGTTTGCCTTAAATAAGGTGTCTTCATAGACTAATGAATTCTCTCATGTAATTTTTTCCCTGATAATTTCATTTATCACGTGGTAGTCAAATCCCTTTCTTGCAAGGTGATCGTACACTTTACGCTTCTTTTCATTAATATCAGCGGCTTTAGATTCCAATTTAGTATAATACTTATCAAAACTTACCATAGCAAGCAATTTTTCATCAGTTTCACCAAAGAGTTTTTCTATTACTTCTTCAGCAATTCCGGCGGGGATCCCTTTTTCGAAAAGCTTCTGCTTAAGTACTTTCTTTCCTACCGGATTCCTTTTTAGTTTTTCGTTGATAAACTGCCTGGCAAAATCAGTATCATTTGTCAGTCCCAGCTCACCAAGGTGCGCAAGTACTTTTTCAATTGAACTCTCAGAGATCTTTTTTGAATGAAGCTTTTTTCTGATCTCACTTATAGTTCTTATCCTGTATGAAAGAAAATTAAAGGCTAATTTCTTCCCGTAAATGTACTCATCAAAGCCTTTTATTTCCTCTAAACCAGCTTCAGTGGTCTCATCTCCCGATGCAATTCCATATTTAAGAATTGTATCATCATACAGGCCGCAGTAAAATTCGCCATCAAGGTATAAATTATATCTTTTCCTGTCCTTTTTCTGCCGCTCTATTTTTGTGATGAGCATTTTTCCCAGTATACAAAAGTTAAATTCAAGTTTTGCTCAATAAGAAGCTAAAACTACTTCTTAGCTTTTTCTTTCTGTTTGGCTTCACTGCCATTTGTTGCTGCACTGTTTGCTGAGGATTCTTTGGCTGCAGGCGGAACTTCCATACCCATTTGCTCTCTAACATCACGGTTAAGTTTATCAAGCAGCTTCGGATTTTCGAGCAGGTAATTTTTAACACCTTCCCTGCCCTGCATTCTTTGCTCGCCATATGCGAACCATGCGCCGGATTTCTTAATTATCTCCATATCAACAGCGCAATCAACTAAATCACCTATTTTGGAAATTCCTTCATTGTACATAATATCAAATTCAACTTCCTTGAAAGGCGGAGCTACTTTATTCTTTACAACTTTTACTTTCGTGCGGTTACCTATAACATTTGTGCCGTCTTTTATCTGCGCAATTCTGCGGACATCAAGCCTGACGGAAGCATAAAACTTCAACGCCTTGCCGCCCGTTGTAGTTTCGGGGCTACCAAACATAACACCAATCTTATCACGAAGCTGGTTTGTGAACATTAAAGCTATGTTTGATTTTGATACAGCGGCTGTAAGTTTTCTTAGTGCTTGCGACATAAGCCTTGCCTGAAGCCCCATGTGTGAGTCACCCATTTCGCCTTCTATTTCGGCTCTTGGAGTTAATGCTGCAACTGAATCAAGCACAATGATATCCAAAGCATTACTGCGAACAAGTGTTTCGACTATTTCCAGTGCCTGCTCGCCATACTCGGGCTGTGAGATTAGAAGATTTTCCACATCAACTCCAAGCTTCTTTGCATAGCCGATATCTAATGCGTGTTCTGTATCGATGAACGCTGCAAGTCCCCCGCGTTTTTGAGCCTCTGCAATTACATGCAAGCTGATTGTAGTTTTACCAGATGATTCCGGTCCGTATATCTCGGTTACTCTGCCTCTTGGAATGCCGCCAATACCCAGGGCTGAATCAAGTGATATAGAGCTGGTTGAGATCGCATCGACCTTATTAATAACGCCGTCGCCGAGCTTCATAATTGAGCCCTTTCCGTGTGACTTTTCGATCTGGTCAATAGCAATCTGCAATGACCGCAGTTTTTCGTTATCTGCCATAATGGTGAAACCTTTCTACTTTATTGGTTGTGATTTTAGCGAATATAATTATTATTAGTATTACTTAATAGACAAAGATATAAGGAATATTTGAGCTATGCGTATCATTCAATGATACTTTTTTCATTTTTTTTGGAGACGATTAAGAGGATATATTGTGCAAAAATAGTTATGGGCTTTGGCTACAATAAGTCCGACGTAGTTTGAGAGTAATACTTCCTTTTCAGCCAAAAAGCGACATTAACCAGTGCAATAAGCGCAGGTACTTCCACTAACGGACCGATAACACCGGCAAATGCCTGGGGACTGTTGATTCCGAACACTCCAATAGAAACAGCGATTGCAAGTTCGAAATTATTGCCCGCGGCCGTAAATGAGAGTGCTGCGTTCTGGGAATAATCCGCCCCAAGTTTTTTACCAATGAGAAATGTTACCAGGAACATTATGGCAAAATATATCAAAAGCGGAATTGCAATTCTTATTACATCAAACGGGATCTGAACAATAAGCTCCCCTTTCAAGCTGAACATTGCAATGATAGTAAACAGCAAAGCAATTAATGTTATGGGACTTATCTTTGGAACAAATACTGTTTCATACCAATCTTTACCTTTCAGTTTTATCAACAGGAATCTGCTCAGGAATCCCGCTATGAAAGGTATACCGAGATAAATGAACACACTTTCCGCTATTTGTCTTATGCTGATATCAACTGCGAGTCCGCCAACACCAAAATACGGGGGAAGGATTGTTATGAATATCCACGCAAAGAGGCTGTAAAACAAAACCTGGAAAATACTATTGAATGCGACAAGTCCCGCGGCATACTCGCGGTTACCTTCTGCAAGCTCATTCCACACAATTACCATCGCAATGCAGCGGGCAATACCTATCATAATGAGCCCTATCATATAACCGGGCATATCACGCAAGAAGATTATTGCAAGGATGAACATTAAAATGGGGCCAATAACCCAATTCATAAGCAACGAGAGTGAAAGAATTCTTACATTCCTGAAGATCTTGCCAAGCTCTTCATACTTCACTTTCGCAAGCGGAGGGTACATCATGAGTATAAGTCCTATAGCAATTGGGATATTTGTCGTACCCGAAGAAAATGAGTTGACAAAATCTGCGGTGCCGGAAATGATGTATCCAAGAGCTACTCCAATCCCCATTGCGAGGAATATCCATAGAGTAAGGAATCTATCTAAGAAACTTAAATGTTTGCGAGATGTTGGATTACAGTTGTTTGATGACATAGTTTAAGATTAGTTGAAGAGCAAATAACCTCACCCTCCATCTCCCTTTCCTATTAGGAGAGGGAGTGCCATGACCTGGAAATTATCCACTCCCCTCTCCCTTTGAGAGGGGTTAGGGGGTGAGGGCCATTATTTATTTTTCTGCATAAACTGTAATGCTGTAAATTCCATAACCTGATCTAATGAATTCTTTTGCTTCGTCGATTGTCATGTAGTCCAAAAGAATTTGGTCGGGAATAGTAATCATTTTCTCTTTCTGAACAGTTATGTCTTTAAAGCCGGCATTCTTGACGATGTTCAGGTATTCATCTTTCTGCACTGCACCTGATACACAGCCTGCATACATTGTAGCTGCTACTTTCAATTGCGGTGGCAACTCGCCTGTTAAAACTATATCACTTATTGAAAAGTGTCCGCCTGGTTTGGTTATTCGGTAAACTTCTCTGAACGCATTAACTTTATTTGGTACAAGATTAAGCACACAATTGCTTACAACTACATCGGCAGTGTTATCTTCAAGCGGCATCTTCTCTATTTCTGCTAAATGGAATTCAACATTACGGAATCCAAGTTTAGCAGCATTTGCTTCAGCTTTTTCAATCATTGCGGGAGTCATATCTATTCCGATTACTCTGCCGGTTTCGCCTGTTTCAGCTCTTGCAACAAAACAATCATTGCCAGCGCCTGAGCCAAGATCAACGACAGTATCCCCTGCCTTTATTTTAGCAAACTGGGTTGGGAGTCCGCAGCCAAGTCCAAGATCAGCATCGGGATTGTAGCCCTTTAGTCCTTTGTATTCATCTGCCATTATGGAATAGGCACCATCACCACAGCATGCAGATGTTGAACCGCAGCATGAAGATTCGTTCGATTCCTTTGATTGTAATGCAATTTTAGAATACTCATCCTTAACGATCTGTTTGAGCTCTTCTTCAGTCTTTTCTTTTGTTATATCATCTTCCAATATTGTTGTAACAACTGCTTCATCACTGCAGCAATCGGGTCCGCAGCAGGATTTTTCTTTTGATTTTGTTTCTTCTGAAATGTTCATGTTAATTATAAATTATTTATGTTTAAAAAAGATTATTAGTAAATTTAGAGTTGAGGCACCCAACAATATAGATTCCCGTTTTCACGGGAATGTCTATTAACAAAAAAGACAAGTGCAATAATAACCCTACAACAAAAATTCATTTTTTTGCTGGTCTTTTGGGGTCACAATCTTCAGAACAATATTCTATTTCCAACAGCTTCTG
>JAIOIK010000129.1 GCA_019912545.1 Ignavibacteria bacterium
CCCTGTTTAAATACTTCAGGGAATGCGGCTTGCCAGTTGAAAGGTTTAATTTTTCTCTCTGTGCCTGAAAATTCAAGTTCACCGTCATAAAAATTGAGGTCAATGAGAGAATTGCCGCTTTTGATATTATTTTCAAGTGTCGGTAAAATACGTTCATGCATAAAGCTCATTGTTTGCTGAACAGATGCCAGAGTTTCGCCTTCCATACACTTTAAGAGCAGGCTAAGTTTAGTAACCTCTACTGCCTGGGTATCAATATCAACTCCGTAGATGTTGTTAATTAATATCTTTTTCTTTTCAGCAGTTGTAAGTCTGCCATCAGGTGTAAGCGCATTAGACTTATTCCCCTCTCGAGAGGGGTGGCTCGCCTTTGGTGAGACGGGGTGTGTCACACTACTACCCATATAATAGCTCAAATGCCAATCAAGTAAATATTGGTAAGCTCCAATTAAAAAACTTCCGCTTCCGCAGGCAGGGTCAACAATTTTTATCTTCTCAACATCCTTTGGTGTTTTGCCCTCAATTAATTTGCCAACGGTATTTTTTACAATGTACTCAACAATGTACTGCGGTGTGTAATAAACGCCGCCCGCTTTTCTTACCTCAGGCTTTTCTTCTATCTTAGCTTTATGGCTTGGAGTAAGCCTGATAACTTTCCCTAAAAACTGTTCATACGCCGAGCCGAGTATTTCAACAGAGAGCACTGAAAATTCATACGGAGAATCAGGGTAATAAAGTTCTTCAATAATTTTTTTTAATACTTTGTTATCAATACCAAGTTTACGCGAAACATTATCTTTGGCAAGATCAAATAAACCCGAATTGTACTTTTTATCGGCTTCTTCAAAATATGTAAAGAGGTTTTTGTAAACACCCCCATCCTTCACCGGGGGAATTAAGCAATATTTCAGTTTCTCATAAGGCTCTACGCCTCTATCTTCGCAAATCCTTAAGAAAATTATTCTATCCAGTGTTTGCTGCACGGCAAAGTTCAGTTCATCCTCGCTTAGCTTAACATTATTCATGCTTATTGTTTCAGCAAGTAATTTACGCCACTGGTTCAGTGATTCCAGGAATTCCTTATCAACCGTTGCGGTTCCTTTTTTGCCAGTATCGCTTAAAACAAACCTGTCAAAACTTCCTTTTAAAACACGTTCTTTTGAAAACGTATCCCAAATGAAATCAAATTCAGAGAGGTATTCTTTATACGTTAAATACTTTATTCTTGCAGTAGAGGCTTTATCGGTTGCTTTAGGTTTTTTTGTGCAGTCATAAATTGCGAACTCTTCAAAATCAGTTACAATAGATATAGGCAGTTTAGCAGACCAGCCGTAACGCCTCACCTGGTAAGCCGGCGGTAATTCTTCTTTAACAAATACGCTTGGTTTTTTGGCTTCAACAAAAAACAGCCTTTTGCCACCTGCAAGCCTGAAGGAATAATCAGGCGCCTTGGTTGCGCTGCCAATTTTTATTTTATCTTCATGGATCACTTCTCGGTAAGCCTCGGCGTTACCTTCTTCGTTATCCATGTCCCAGCCCAAAGCTTTAAAGAATGGATCAATGAAATCACGGCGAGTGAGTGTTTCGTTGTAATCAGAGTTCTTGTAGGATTTGATCTGTTCAGAAAATCTGGTGACAAGCTGTGATATTTTAGTGTAAGCAGTTTCTTTAGAGACCATAAGAAGAACTAAATTTAGTTGAATAATCCAGTTCAAATTTAATAATATTCAACAATTTATAAAAGGGTAATTATCAACATGTTTCAACCCACCCTCCGGCAGTGGGTCTGCCTTCCGTCTAAGCCGGACAGAGGTCTGCAGGCAGGCGGGTTTCAAACCCGTCTCAAAGTCAAAAAAAAACTGGAATTATGCAAACCAAGCACAATATCAATTGTTGGTTGGGAGACAGGTTACAAACCTGTCTCTACAAAT
>JAIOIK010000130.1 GCA_019912545.1 Ignavibacteria bacterium
GCTCCAGATCAGCATTTGATAACTTTACTGACGGTAAAGATTCCCCCTATTCAGTTGGATTTACAGTATCTGTATCAGATAACATAGCGGGACATAAAATAACCGGACAGAACTCATTCACGTTTGGTGAATGGTAAGATATATGATAAGGAAAGAATTTAATACTATAAATCAAATCACCACAAAAATGAAAAACAGAACCAACTTCAGTTTGTTAGTGTTGTTTGCGATCATACTTTGTTCGTTAATGATACAGTCAAAACAGACTTTCTCTCAACAGGAGGATCCCAATAATCCCAGGACCTGGAAGTATTTCAGGATACTTGCTCGTTCAGAAGATGACAGTATCTTCATAGTTGCACAGGATGATATGGCTATTGATCCTAAAATGGAAAGTTATACTCTTGTAGTGAATATATCGGATCCAAACGAACAGAACCAGTTTGTGGTTTTAGGCGATGAATCAGATCCTTCCGCAATGAGATTTGGCTGGTCACAGTTGTCAAAGAGGGTTCAGGATGGGCTTATAAACTGGGCAAATACAAACAAAGAGAACCTGAACCAAAAGAAGCTGGATTATGCATCCGTATTCTTAGATGTTATCCGACAGATCAAGATTAAGGAATTTGTTGCTCCGCCGAAAAGAGAAAGAGTGATCAGGAATACAACGGCTTATATCAATCCGTACTTCACGGTATTCGGATGGGAGCCGCTTGGAATACCAATAAAAAGGTCAATCGGTTTCACTTTCGGAATGGGTAATAAATATTCAGGACCATTTGAGAGCGATGAAATGTCAGCTGGATTTAACATGCTGGGTGTAAACATATCTTATGTAACAAGAATTAGAGAGCTTAACACACATGATCTCGGTTCTGATAGCGTTGAAAACAAACCGTGGAAGCAGTATAACGCAATATTCATGCCTCCAAGAGGTATCAAGTTAACTTATACAGTTCCTCTTGGTAACTTCCTTGAAGTTGGAGTTTACAGCGAAATTAAAGAAACAGGCGTAACTCCGGGAGGTGGTCCGCCGTTATACACCTTCGTTAACCAGAAGGACTCAACAATTATGCCTAACAATATAGTAACGGGCTCAAACTTGATCGCTGAATTCCGCTATCCTTTTAGAATGTTTGGGTCTACTAGAACTCAGTTCTATGCGGCTTACTACATGAATGAAATGAATATCGGTTTGTTTACCCGTGAATCAAGACTGGTAGGATCGGTATTTGATTTCAGGATTAACGCTACATTAAAAAAGATCAGGAACTTCCAGCTGCTTGTTGAGATCATGGTATCAAATATAGCTGAAGGATTTGCTCTTAACTCATTCGCAATCGGTCCTTCGATCAGGCTATCGAAACTTGATAACGGAAGATTCGGATTGCTTTCAGCATTTGTGAATTTCCGCTTCAAGCTTGGTGACTTCTTTGACGAAAGAGAAAAGAAATAATCATTAATGCAGACCGAATCTAAACAATGATGAATAACTTTAAAACATTCTGATATTGACCTTCAATAGCAGAATGTTTTATCTAAAAACGCAGGAGCTACCGGATCAAGGAAACAGATAATAATTGTGAGACAGTATCTGCAATATCTGAAAACAGCAAAACGAATAATCAAACAGATTTAGATGAACTGACATATATCATATCACATGATCTTCAGGAACCGCTAAGGATGATTACAAGTTATGTGCAGCTTTTGCAGAAAAGATATGGTGATAAGCTTGATGACAATGCCCGGGAGTATATAAGTTTTGCAGTAGATGGCTCCAATAGGCTTAAAAAGATGATGGACGATCTTTTAACATATTCCAGGATAGGAAGACCAGATATCAATCCTGAACAGATTAACCCAGCAGAACTGATTGAGAAGGTTAAGAAAGTAATTGATTCAAATTACCCGGCAGGAAATCATAAAATAAACTGCCGCTTTCCAGAAAATATGAACATTCATGCAGATAAGAAACTTATCCTCAAGTTGTTTCATAACATACTTGATAATGCCTTGAAATTTAACAACAGCAAAGAACAGATAATAGAAATTGCAGCAGATGAAAATGAAAAGGAATGGATCTTTTCGGTCAAGGATAACGGTATGGGAATTGAAAGGGAGTATCACGGCAAGGTATTTGGAATATTTCAGAAGCTGCATAATCACTCAGAGTATCCCGGCTCAGGAATTGGGCTGGCAATTTGTGAAAAAATTGTAAGCAGGCACAACGGAAAGATTTGGATAGATTCCGATGCAGGCAGAGGTGCAACGTTTCATGTTTCGATTAATAAAGTAAAACACAGTTAAGAGTATATTTTGATAAAGATCTTACTTATAGAAGATAATCCGGGAGATGCCAGACTAATACAGGAATACCTCTCTGACCTGAAAAATGTTGATTATTCGCTGGAAATTGCGGACAGACTTAAAAAAGGTATCGAAATACTTGAAGATGAATTCATTGATGTTGTTCTCCTCGATCTGAAATTACCTGATAGTGAAGGTTTAAACGGAGTAGAACAGATATTCTCTATTGCTCCATCAATTCCGGTTATCGTATTGACAGGTTTGAATGATGAAACTACTGCGATCAATGCTGTTAAATTGGGAGCGCAGGACTACCTGGTCAAGGACAAAGTTGATAGCGACCTGCTTGTACGCTCAATAAAATATGCAATAGAAAGAAAGCGCGCTGAAGAAGATCATCAGAAACTTCTTGAACAGAGGATAAGATCACTTTCTATAATAGAAGCACAGGAAAACGAAAGAAGAAGAATATCCCGTGAACTCCATGACGGCCTTGGACAGCTGCTAAGCGCTGCAAAGCTCAATTTTGGAATGATTGATTTCGTCAATGCCTCAAACAAAGAAAAGACTACTGATATTGTAAAGCAGGTTGATTCTATAATCAGCAAAGCAATTGTTGAAGCCAGGAGAATTGCACACGATTTGAGACCAACAACACTGGACGATTTCGGGTTAATACCCGCTTTAAGGATTCTCTGCCAGGAATTTTCAAAAATTACAGGTATAAAAGTTAAATTCCAGGTCTCCCCTTCACTCGAAAGAATTGACCCCAAAGTTGAAATCGCCATTTACCGGATAATACAGGAGTCTTTCAACAACATTAGCAAGTACGCAGAAGCAACAGAAGTTTACCTTGATCTTTACAGGAAAGAATCACAGGTTTTTGTAAGGGTAAAAGATAACGGCAAAGGATTTGATACTGAAAATATTACAAGAAGCAAACAGGCAGGCGGCGGGTTCGGATTGCTTAATATGAAAGAAAGAGCAGAACTTATCGGTGGGAAAGTTGAGATAATCTCAAGTCCCGGACAAGGCACTGAACTACTTTTAGAAATAAACTTAGATTTTTTTAGTAACAATAACAATCATTAACTAATTCATTGTTATGAAAACCACCAAAATTTTAATAGTTGACGACCACGAAGTTGTAAGAGACGGTTTGAGAAATATACTTACCAGTCTGGATAATATTTCAATTGCCGGCGAAGCCGGTAACGGAGAAGATGCTGTAAAGATGTATTCCACACTTAAACCGGACCTGGTTATAATGGATATCTCTATGCCGGGTATGAACGGGATCGAAGCCACAAGGGTAATCAAGGAAAAAGACCCTGATGCAAGGATACTTATCTTAACCATGCATGATAACCAGGAATATCTAAACCAGATCATTAGATCGGGTGCCAAAGGATTTATTCTGAAGAATACTGATAAAGAAGAACTATTGGAAGCAGTAAAGACTGTTTCCGGAGGCGAAAACTTTTTCAGTAAGGATATTTCCAAACTGATAATTGATAATTATATAAGGACAGCAAAAGAAACCGAGAAGAACGATGGGTACAAAGAAGTACCTCTGACCAAAAGAGAGATCGAGATTCTGAAGCTCATTGCTTCAGGATATTCAAACCAGGAAATAGCAAACATTCTGTACATTAGTTACAATACCGTAGATACTCACAGGAAAAATATCATGCATAAGCTATCGATAAAGAATACAGCCGGCCTGGTGCGTTATGCAATTGAAAAAGGGTTGATCTCATTAAATTAAATAGTAAAATAAACATTTATACAGAAAGGGTCATATATTATGAACGCTCAAGTACCGATTGTCAGAGTTCTGATCGCGGACAATAATCCTGATTTCCTGAGTGCTTTAGCACAGTATGTTCGCTCTATTCCGGGCGTAGAACTGGTGGGTGAAGCCATAGACGGAGAAGACGCAATTAAAAAAGCTGAAGCAACTTATCCAGATCTTATTATACTGGATATAATTATGCCGAAAAAATCTGGTATTGAGGCCCTGAGCGCAATAAAAGATAAATTTCCGGATATTACTGTTGTAATGATCTCAATTAACGAAGGACAGTCATACAGAAAACTTGCAGAAGTTTACAGGGTGGATAAATATATTGGCAAAAATTCCGACGATATCCATAAAGAGCTTCTGGAAATAATTCAATTAACCCAGCAGAAACTTGCAGCAAGAGGCAATTAATTTAACAATTTAAATGGTGTTACTTAGCTGATATGAACAATAAAACAATTAAAATACTGCTTTGTGACGATAACGATAATTTCAGGCAGCTCCTTACGCAATATATTGAGTCAATGCCGGATGTAGAAGTTGTTGGTGAAGCCTTCGATGGAGTAGATGTAATTGATAAGACCGAAAGTTTGGATCCAGATCTTGTTTTAATGGATCTCAGCATGCCAAATCAGTCAGGACTGGATGCAACAAAGACCATTAAAGAGAAATGGCCTACTAAGGCTGTTATAATTTTGACTCTATATGAAGACAGCGTTTACAAAGAACTTGCAGATGAATTTAATGCAGATGGATTCATTGCTAAAAGCTCAATAAAAGACCAGTTACCTGGTGTGATCGAACAAATGGTAAAAAACTCTGTAAACTGATGAAAAGATATTTTTCTATACAAGCCGATTTCTATGGATAAATAGGAATCGGTTTTTTATTTTGCAATAAGGCAATTCTAAATTAAAGGAGAAATCAAATGAAACAATACAAGCACTATCAAACGGATTTTGGAGCACCACCACCTCCCCCTCCGCCAAGTATGTCAACTCCGCCACCACCTCCTCCGGCAGGAAATATGGGCGCTGGCGGAAGCGCAAGTACGAATGCAATAATTGCACTTGTAGCGGGTATCTTGTCTTATATATTCTGTCCTTTTATTCTTGGAATTGTTGCCTGGATAATGGGTAAAGGAGAGCTTGGCAAAATAGACCGCGGAGAATCTTCCGAAGCCGGCAGGACACTTGCAAAGATCGGTATGTGGCTTGGAATTGTAAATGTTATTCTGTCAGTTTTGTTCGGGCTCGTTTACGTTCTCATAATAGTTTTAGCAATTGCTACCAGCAATTAAACAATTGATTTCGAATCCTAAAGGCAGCCGAAAGGCTGCCTTTTATATTTAATTTTGTTCAAATGATAATAAAGATAAAAAAAATCGATGAGAACTTAAGTAATCCCCTGCCTGCATATGCGACCGAACATGCATCAGGAATGGATGTGACATCAGCATCAATTGGAGACATAGTAATTGCACCTATGACAACTGTGCTGATCCCGACAAATCTCATCCTCGAAGTGCCAATTGGATATGAGGCGCAAATAAGGCCGCGAAGCGGTCTTGCATTAAAACATAACGTTGGGATCATCAACTCACCCGGCACTATTGATGCTGATTACAGGGGTGAGCTGAAAATACTGCTCAGTAATTTTGGAAAAGAGAATTTTTCGGTTAAGTTTGGTGAAAGGATCGCGCAAATGGTGATCTGTAAAGTGGAACATGTTAACCTTGAAGTTTCAGGTGAACTCACTGGTACAGCCCGTGATTCAGGCGGATTTGGGCATACAGGAAAATAGGATTAATTATCTATGTATGCGCAATTAGAAGATTAGGGCTCTATGTATATGACACTCAGAGAAATTTTAAAAATGAGAGTATCTCATGCTTTGTTAGATATCTTTATTGTGACGTCAGGTATTTACCTGACGTGCCTCAGATGAATATCTGAGGCCACGACAAAAACATTTTTACAATCTAATGCAATATTGAAACATTTTCATAACTAATTGATATTTGAGATAACTGATTCAGCAACTACTTATTTTAGTGTAGTGTACTATGAATATGGGTTCACAATAAATTTTTGTAAAGCATTTTATGTAAAATTTCTTTAATTTTGAAAAATTGCAGCGATGTTAAATGTTTATTATATAAAGATTTAATCCCGATTATTAACGCAAATTTTGACTGACCAAAAAGAAAATTCCATAAGGATATACGAAGTAGTAATCTCAGTGACAGCGCTGGTGTTATTTGGCGTACTCTTCACGGTCACCCAGTTGTTTCAGAGTCCGTTTGTAGTTTTTGGAGTTATCCTGTTTGTACTGATTCCATTCAGGAAAAGCAAGTTAGTTAAAATAATTATTTCTCTTTCATCTATAATTTTCGCACTTTGGTTCATCCACTCGATATCAAACTTGCTCGCTCCGTTTGTAATTGCGCTGATTATTGCCTACACCCTCAATCCGGTTGTAGAGTTTTTGTCACAAAAAAAGATTTCCAGAACACTGGCAAGCGCTCTAATTCTGGTTATATTCCTTTTGATCGCGGCTACAGCTATAATACTGCTTGCTCCGCCTATTGCATTCCAGTTTTCAGAACTGATAAAATCACTCCCACAGGCTGTTAAAGACCTCCAGTCATGGGTTGATAGCATTCTTATTCCTAAGCTGGCAGCACTTGGCATTCCGACGGCAGATATACAGAACAAAGTTTCGCAGGAAATGCCGGCTAAGCTTGAAGGAATGATAAACGGGCTCTTAAGCGGACTCTCAGGTATCTTTGCCGGCCTTTCAGTTATTCTCACACAGATCGTCAACCTCATATTAATACCCTTTTTGTCATTCTATATCATGAAAGATTTCGACAATCTGAAATCTCTTGTTAAAGAACTTTTCCCGATTTCGATACGAAAGAAAGTAGTTGAACAGTATAGAAAAATTGACGGTATGCTCGGAAGTTTTATCAGAGGGCAGTTAACTGTATCTTTAATACACGGAATCATTGTTTACGCATTTCTTAGCATTCTTGGAGTTAAGTATGCGGTTTTCCTTGGTGCAATTGGTGTAATTCTGAATATCATTCCCTATGTAGGGCTGCTTGTAGAAATAACTCTTGCAGTTATTGTATCTCTGTTCAGCGGTGATCCGGGTTTGCAGGTGCCATCGGTCATTATCATATACCTTCTGCTGAACCTTCTGGAAACCTCAGTGATCATCCCAAAAATAGTTGGCGATAGAATAGGGCTTCATCCTGCAATTTTGATACTTTCTCTTTTTGTTTTCTCGTATTTCTTCGGATTTGTCGGAATGCTTATCGCACTGCCTGCAATGTCTATCATAATAATGTTCTTCAAAGAGTGGCTTTCAGCCAGGGCGGCGAAGGAAGCAAAGTAGGTTAAACTTTTTTACATCCCCTTCAGAATTTTTCCTGAAATCTGGTTTATATTTTGAAGGATGAACCCAGCCGGTTCACTATCTGTTTTACGTTTCAGTTCCTTCTTTCCTGTTTCAGGATCTTTCCTGAGGCTGCTCTCAAACTCCAGGCGGTTGAAAAGGAATAAATAAGGGTCTATAACTTTGTACTCATATTTCTCTATTACTTCTTTGAATTTTGGTATATCCTTCACAAAAAGCATTGATTTATCATCCCAAAAAACCAATTTCCATTTAGGATTTGTGCTGAAATAATTGGTTACTAACGTTTTCAGATCATTTGGCCTTCTGATAAGGTCTGGGTCAAGATATACTACATAATCTACTCCCCTTTCATCAAGCTTCTTATCAAATCCGGGAGCCATACGCATAATGTTATTGTACTCATTAAAGATTTCATCATTAAGATTACGGCTATCAATAAAGTTTTTCTGGTCCGGGAAATTCCAGACCAAAGAGCCCCCCGTTCCGAAGTGGTTGTATGGAGTCCCTCTTATACCTGATTCCTTCATGAAATCAAAAAGCTGTACAGGCAAAAATTGTCCATCAACACCCCACCCGAACATTCTGTAATACTGCATCTTCTCATAAATACTGTTACTTGGTATTAATGTAATCAGATAGATCAGCAGTATCCCTGCTGCTGCCTTAAGAACATTTCCATTCATGAAATTCTGAACTTGGTGTGATTTGATCCTCAGTACAAAGTAGTTTACGCTTACAGCTATGAAAAATATCATGATCATGTTGTAATCAACAGTAAACCTTATAGCCCTTACGGAATAAATTGCCATTGCAATAAACATCAGTCCAAATAGAACATCTTTCCTGATATATGAGTATATCAGCACCAGTACTCCAGAATAGAGAAAAAGTTTATACATTGTAAGAGTAATGCCGAAATCAAGTACTCCCGTAAAAGGACTCCTCCACTCGTTTACAGTTTCAAGCATTTTCATTTTTGTATGCCCGTATGCGTAAATGTATGTGCTTATTCCATGAGGATTTATAAGCAGTACTGCCGCGCTAACTATAGATATTATCCATAACTTTTTCAATTCTGCCTGCGTTAAAGGTTTACTTTCAGCAGTCACAAATTTCTTCGCATTAAAGTAAATGATAGTCTCGCTTATGGTGAAAATAAACAATACCAATCCCCCAGCCAGAACACCCATGTGTGAGTTAGCCCAAACAAGGAAGATCAAAGGCAGGAAGTACAATCTCTTTGCATACTTATCTCTATCGATGTACTTGTAATTTAAGAGCACGTAAAGCAAAATTGCAAAGCAAATATAAGTAATGATGTGCGGTCGGGGCGAAAGCCTATCCATTGTAGCAACCAGCAGCCCAAATAGCAATAATATGGATAAAAAAGAGTTTACTTTGAATTTACTGAACAATCTGAAAAAAATGAAAAACACCAGGCAATATGCAAGGCTTCTGAATATCAATATAGCATTGTAACCGCCAATACCGTTCAGTGAATAAGTTAGTACATCCCATCCCCATTCAAACGGGATCCACTCGCTACCGGATGTTATGTGGCCGAAGACATCCTTATCCGGAACGGCCTTGTTTTCTACTATGTATCTGCCCGTAGCAAGGTGCCAGAAGAAGTCATCATCACCTGATACTTTATAAGATGATGCAAGGAATACAAGCACAAGAAATATTCCCAATAGCCCATTAACCGCATACTTATTTTCAGGCATTAACCGGGGAGATTTCCTGTTCTGCTTACTCTCTTTTATTTTTTTATTTGCCAAAGGTTCTATTAATTTCTATCTTTTCATAAACCGAAAAAACTGTTTATCACGTATTCAGTAACTTTTTTTTTGATATTGCTCATTGTTATTTGACAATTGCTAATTGATAATTGCTATTGGCCTTTGAATACAGGTTTTCTTTTTTCGATAAATGAATTCACTCCTTCTTTGTAGTCACTTGAATTTCCTGCGGCATCCTGGAAAACTGCTTCTTCATCAAGTATTTCATTAAGTGACTTCGAAAACGAATTATTCAAAAGATTCTTGATCATTCCTAAAGCTTTTGTAGGTGCTTTTGCGTATTTCCCGGCATATTTATCCAAAGCAGCTTTCAAGACTTCCGGGGTTTGAACGCATACATTTACAAGTCCAAGCCTTTTTGCTTCTATGCCTGATATCCTCTCAGCAGTAGAGCACATCTGGAATGCTTTGGCGAGTCCAACCATTCGCGGGAGAGTAAAAGCAGAAGCAGAGTCAGGCACTAAGCCAACGTTTATAAATACTTCGATCAACTGTGCTGATTCAACAGCAATTCTGAAATCACATGCCAGGGCAAGTGAAAGCCCTGCACCTGCAGCAACTCCGTTAATTCCGCATACAACTGGTTTTTGGAGTCCCATAATTTGCCTGATCAGCGGATTGTATTTTACTTCCAGCGCTTCTTTGAAGGTTTTGTTCTCGCTTTCGAAATCCTTAAGATCCTGCCCTGAACAAAATCCTTTACCCGCACCCGTTAATACCACGCATCTGATTGTTAAGTCTTCGGCATCCTTAAAGGCTTTCTGTAATTCCATCAGCATCTCTGAATTGAATGCATTTAGTGAATCCGGACGGTTTAGTGTTATATATAAAACTGAACCTTTTGCCTCTTTAAGAATTGAACTCATTATATTTAATTAATTTAGTAATTCTAAAATTTGTTGTTTTTACTAGGGTCTGATTTGCTACGTAATCGAAAGAGAATTCACTACTCATAAATTAATTTAGTTCTGTAATTTTCCTTCTGGTCTTCTGTCATATATATTTCTTCAAGCTTATTGCCAAACTTATCGTAATTTATTGTACGGATAGATTTATTAATATTGCTATTCTTTATTTCCGTGATCTCTACTATTTGTGTTTTACCGCCGGCATCATATGTGTAAACATATTTTGTATAATTATCGGGTGAAGTGCTCATATAGGCTTCAGTAATCGCTCCTTTATCATCATATTTATAAGTTTCGGTAAGTGTATTGCCACTTGAAAATATTGAGATTTTTTCAGTGATCAGAGCAAGTTTATTATACTTATATGTGTAGTTAACTGTCAATGTTCTATCATCCCCGTCACCACAGTTATCTTTTCTGAGAGATCTTGCAAGATCATTGTAAGTGTTATACAAATACTTTTCACTCACTTTGCAGTTATTAACGGCATCCTTTGTGCTGGCCTCAATTACTCTTCCCATCGGGTCATAATCATAATTTATTTCGGTCTTCACCAAAGACTCTGTTTTTTGTTCTTCCTTAATAAGATTGCCAATATCGTCATAGGTAAGCAGATTCTTCTTAACTTCACCGTGAGGCAGCAATGAATCGATCCTTTGGATGATCTTTCCGTAATTATCATACTGATAAAAATAGCTGTAATAATTCTGCGACCAAAGATTAAGGTTTTGGTCATCCGCAGGCATATATTCCTGCTGCAGTTTACCTGTATTATTGTAGTAAGAAATGCGGGTTGTGTCCGTTCTGCCCGCAGTAAACCTGATCTCTATGCATTTTTTAATACCGGCATCAAGTTTCATCTTCTCTTTATCATTAAGCTTGAAATACTTTTTGACAACCTCCGGAGATTCGCCCTGGGAAAATAGTGTGGAACTATTTGTAAAACAGGTAATTAGCGTTAGGATTATAATTTTAAACGAGCAGTTCAATTGCATTTTTTGATTGTTTCAAACCAGTGGATACAGCCTATGTCCATTGCAAGAATCAGTTAAATTTATGATTGTGATTCCCGTAATCTACAAACAAAATCACAAAAAAAATATGAATTAAAAAGATGTCAACTATACATTTAATTATTGAATAAAAAATACTAACTTTGGGTATGAATACTCCTAAATCGGTAATTAAGCCATACGTAAAACTAAGAAGGCTTTTCCGCCCTAAAAAGAAGCAGGCAGGTCTTCCGCCCGGAACACCCGTATATACCGGTGAACATCATGAAAAGAAAGTCATCATTTCCCTTATTGAGTACAACCATGATTCAGTTAATGAAAGAGTAATCACACCGGAAGAAACAAGTACTTGTGTTAAACCCGGAAGTATTAGCTGGGTAGATGTTGAAGGCCTCCGTGATGTTTCGGCAATTCAGAAAATAAGCGATAATATCGGGCTTCATCCCCTGGTTTTGGAGGATATTCTGAATGTTGAGCAGCGCCCAAAAATGGATGAGTTTGAAGGTTATATTTATATTGTTCTGAAGATGTTCCATACTGCTAAAGACGGCTATGAGATAATACCGGAGCAGGTAAGTATAATATTAAGCAAAAATTATGTTGTAACTTTCCAGGAAGGGATTGAAGGTGATACTTTCCACGAACTTAGGGAAAGGATCAGGCATAACAAAGGTGTGGTCAATAAAATGAGTTCTGATTATCTTGTATATTCAATTATTGACTCAATTATTGATTCCTATTTTACTATACTGGAAACGTTCGGCGACAGGATCGAAAAGCTTGAAGAAGAGCTAGTTAACAATCCGCAAAAACGCACGTTAACTGAGATATACAAAATAAAGCGTGAGATGCTTTATTTGCGTAAATCCGTCTGGCCATTAAGAGAAGCAATTAGCAGAATGGAAAGAGGTGAATCTGATATGATTACCAGAAGCACTCATCTGTATTTAAGAGATGTTTACGACCATACCATTAACGTTCTGGATACCATTGAAACATACCGCGATATGCTCTCAGGCATGATTGATATTTATCTTTCAAGCATCAGCAACCGCCTCAACGAAACTATGAAATACCTGGCGCTGATTTCAACGATATTTATTCCAATGACTTTTATTGCAAGCATATACGGCATGAATTTTGAGAGCATGCCAGAAATTAAATGGATGCACGGTTATAAATTTGCACTGGGGCTTATGTTTTCTATTGGCCTTGGTTTCTTTATATACTTTAAGCGGAGAAAATGGATATGAAATACACATTATTTCTTGTTTTAACCGCCCTAATCCTTTACCCGCGCTTATTTGCACAGGATGCAATTAATTGCGGAATTATTTTGAATTCTAAGCCTGCAACATATGATCTAAACGGCGATGGAGAGATCAATCAGCTTGATAAAACAGATTATATAATTCCGGATAATGCTGTATTCAGGAATAACGGAGTCATGCTGCAGTTCTCTTCGTTTTGGCAATCACCTGCCGGCGCATTTACTAATTGCTGGGATGGCATTACCGGTTATTTTGATGGTGATACACTTCTTGATGTAGCGGGATTCACTTTCAACCCCGCTAAGTTTTACATTTATGAACAATCCCCAACTGTACCTAATACTTTTGATATGGTTCAGGAGTTCATCAAGACCGAGGGCGGCAGTTTCGGGCCGATAATTGCAGGAGATACTGACGGAGATGGCAAGATTGAGCTGATCTCTCCGGATGTTCTGGGAATAGCAAGAGTTTATATTTATGAAAACGACGGGAATAATAATTATGTGGCACAGCCAACCTTTTCGCACCCTAGTAACAGTGAAGGCGGGCAAGGGGTATATATTACCGATCTGAATAAGAACGGTAAGAAAGAAATTGTGATCTTAAGAGGTACTACCGGCGGCGGTGAAGTAAGGATTTGGGAACACTCCGGAACCATCGGTGTAAATACATACACGAATATTTATACTTATACTACACCATCTTATATTTTTGGCAAAGGCGGTTTGGGTGATTCTGATAATGACGGCTGGGAAGAGATCTTTTTAACCTATGGCGGGATACCGACCTTCAATACATTTATAAGAAGGATCGAATTCGACTCTGCTTCTTCAAGCTTTCAGCATTTGATGTTCGAGGCTCCATCAGTTGGAATGCCGGCAAACTATAAAGTATATGACCTGGGTAATGATAACATAAAAGAACTGCTAATGACTTGTAACTCAAACAGCAGGGCTGCATGCTACGTTTTCAGGACTAGTGGCAGTAACTCATATAACAAAATTGATTCAGTTTTTGAAACTGCCGATAATAATAATATGCTTTCGTGTGATATCAAGGTTTTAAGCGGCAATTCACATCCATCATTATTAATGGGAAGCTTTAACGGCAGAGTATATACATATGAATATAACGGGACAAATTTTGTTAAAGATTATGAAAACCTAAGTTATCCGGGTGCGGCTGTAAGGCGCGTCTATTGGCTGCCGACGACTACTTACGATGGATATTTTAACACATGGAGCGGCACTAATTCGAACGGAACATTCTATATTTATAAGAAAGATCTTCCGCTTGGAGTTCAAAATAACAGTTTCCCAATAGGTTTTTCACTTTCCCAGAATTACCCGAATCCATTTAATCCTGTAACTTCCATATTCTATGAGCTATCAGAATACTCAGATGTAAGCATTGGCATATATGGAGTTGACGGGAAATTTATAAAAGAGCTGTTCAATGATCATAAAACTCCGGGCAGATATAAAGTTGAATTTAATGCTGCGGATCTTGCAAGCGGAATATATTTTTATAAACTAACTGTAAATGGAAACTCAGATACAAAGAAAATGATGCTGATCAAGTGACAAAAGGTAAATATTTTATTGATCCTGATATCAGGAAAGCGGAGACTCTTCCTGCTGAGTTTTACAGGAGCAAAGAAGTTTATGAGGAATCTAAAGAAAAGATATTTACAAAATGCTGGCACTTTGCCGGTGATACCGGTTTAGTTAAGGTCCCGGGATCAATTCACCCGTTGACTGTTCTTGATGGATATTTAAGTGAGCCGCTGCTTCTAACCCGTGACCATGATGACAATATTCATTGCCTTTCGAATGTTTGCTCACACAGAGGAAATATCCTTGCTGAAAATCCGGATGTAATTAAAGTATTGCAGTGCCGCTATCATGGAAGGCGGTTTGATTTAAACGGCTGTTTTAAATCAATGCCTGAATGTGAGGATGCATTAAATTTCCCACGTCCTGAGGATAATCTCACAAAAGTTCCCTTTGAGGTCTGGAACAACTTTGTTTTCGCTTCAGTTAAGCCAATTGCGCCGCTTAACAGCTTTCTGAAGATCATTGATGACAAGCTGGATGGAGCAAAGATAGGCGATCTGATACACGAACCAACTAGAAGCCGTGACTATTTGGTAAAATGCAACTGGGCACTGTATGTTGATAACTACCTTGAAGGCTTCCACATTCCATTTGTGCACGCAGGCTTAAACGAAAAAGTTGATTACGGCAGTTATACAAGCGAGCTTTATGAATATTGTAATCTTCAATTAGCATTTGCTAAACCCGGCGAGGAATGCTTCAGGCTTCATGAAACTTCGCCGGATTACGGAAGTGAAGTTGCCGCATATTACTGGTGGGTTTTCCCGAACTTAATGCTTAATTACTATCCATGGGGACTCTCAATTAACATTATCCGTCCATTAGCAAAGGATCTGACGAAAGTTTCTTTTGTTACTTATGTAAGCGATCCCTCAAAGCTTGATAAAGGCGCCGGCTCAGGTCTGGATAGAGTTGAACGCGAAGATGAAGCTATTGTTGAGATGGTACAGAAAGGCGTGCAGTCAAGATTTTACACCCGCGGCAGGTACTCACCAAAGCGTGAGCAGTGTGTTCATCATTTTCATAGGTTACTGGTAAAATTTCTGGAAACAGAATGAAATATTATAAGGAGTGCATCTTTGCGATTACTGGTCTATAAGATTCATTGTCAATTATTATGTTAAACAGAAATGCAATTGATCGTTCAGATGCATTCCCTACTGTAAAAATATTATGACAAAATACAATAATGTAGTATTATTCGGAGCTTCACAGGGAATCGGTGAAGCATTGGCATATGAGTATTCTGCTCATCGATCAAACTTGGTGCTCCTTTCAAGAAATGAAAAAGCAATAGAACAGATATCATCAAAAATTTCTTCTAACGGTAGTATTTGCTTCTGCAGGAAATGCGATATTTCTTTATTTGAAGAAGTTAAATCTAGAATTGATTTCGCAATTGAAAAGCTGGGCACTATTGATTTGGCCATAATCAACTCCGGAATTGGCGGCCCAAACTGGATGAATAAATTCAGCAGCAGTGATTTCATTAATATGTTTAATGTTAACACTTTCGGAATAGCAAATGTTCTTGAAGCAATAATTCCTGTTATGATGAAACAGGGCTGCGGAACAATTGCAGGGATTACTTCACTGGCAGATATTCGCGGATACGGGGGATCGGCAAGTTACTCTGCAAGTAAGGCAGCAGGCTCTATTTTGCTTGAATCGGCGCGTGTAGAGCTTAAAAAGCATAATATCAGGGTAATCACTGTCAGACCCGGCTTTGTGAAGACTGCAATGACAGATAAGAATGAATTCAAAATGCCATTTTTAATGCAGCCTGAGGAAGCTGCAAAGAGGATTAGAATTGGAATAGAAAAAGGGAGAAGTGTTGTGCAGTTCCCATGGCCAATTGTTATGGCAACAAGAATAATTAAATTTTTACCGAATTGGATATATGATTGGGCTATGAATAAGTCAAGGCCGGTGAAGAAATAAAATATATGGAGATTAATGTAGGGAATGCATCTAAAAGTTTAAACCAAGTTACTAGAATTTGTTAAATAGCTGCTTAACGCTTGCATTACCGATAGGTGTTGAGATGCATTCCCTACAGAAAGTCAAAATTTTGTAATTATCTCATCTGCTTTCATAACATTTTCATGCTTGCCGGTAATTGATTCCCCAATCCCAAGGGCAACGCCATCAAGCTCAGCGTTCTCGATTTCGGAATCTTCGCAGATAAGTGAATTTTTAATTGTGGAATTCTTAATTGTCACACCATCAGTAATTACAACATTCGGACCTATAGTTGAATCAACTATCTTACAGTTATTGCCGATATAAACCGGTTCTATGAATTTTGAATTAACTGAAAGGTACTCCCCTTCAATATTATGATCTCTGTTCAGCAAATAATTATTTGTACTTAGAAGAGTTTCGGGTTTGCCGCAATCGAACCAGTTCTCAATTTCGAACGGACTCATTTTCACACCGTCTTCAACAAGCTTCATAAGCGCATCAGTCAGCTGGTATTCATTCTTAGTGCGGATGTTGTTGTACATAAGATATTCAATCGCTTCAAATAAACGCCTACCTTCTTTAATGAAATATATTCCGGCTATTGCGCTTTTGCTTATTGTAACTCCCGGAGCAGGTTTCTCTATCATTTTTGTGATCAGACCGTCCTTAGATTCAACTATACCAAACCTTGAGGTATCTTCAACATCTTTAACTCCTATAGCTGAAGTTGGACAGCTTAACATTGCGTTAAGATCAAACTCAAAGATCGTATCACCCAGAATTATTATTACAGGCTCATCCTTAGCAAATTCTTTTGCGTGGTAAACAGCATGGCCAAGACCCAGCATTTCTTTCTGCTCGGTAAATTCAAACTTCACTCCGGAATCAGCATACTCATTATTTACGGCAGAAATGATCTGATCGCCAAGATAGCCAACAACAAGGATTACAGCATCAATTTTGCCGTTTTTAACTAATTCATCGATCAAATGGAAGAGCATCGGTCTTCCGGCGACGTTAATTAATACTTTCGGAACTTTGTTTGTCAGCGGCTGTAATCTAGTACCGATTCCCGCAACTGGTATTATAGCTTTCATAAAACAATCTATTTTATAGTGGCACAGGCATTCCTGCCTGTGCATTATGTAAATCAAATTGTACACAGACAAGAATGCCTGCCTGCAGCAGGCAGGTCTGTGCTACTCTATATTTTTCTGGATTATTCCAGGTAATGCTGCAATTGCCTCATCTATTTTAGTAACATCTTTACCGCCGGCTGCTGCAAGATGCGGTTTACCGCCTCCGCCGCCACCAAGTATTTTCGCAAAATCACCTGCAATCTTTCCCGCGCTTAGCTTTTTCCCTTTTATCAGGTCATCACTCACAACTGCAACCAGGCTAACTTTGCCTTCAATAATCGAATACAGCAGACCAACTCCGCTTTTTAGTTTTTCACGAAGTTTATCGGCAATTTCTTTAAGCTCATCGGCATTATCCATATCAAACTTTCCGGTTACTATGTTAATTCCGTTTAAATCCTTAGCAGTAGATAGCAATTCATCAATTGAACCCGCTGCACTTTGAACTTTCTGCTTTGCGAGTTCTTTTTCTGTATGCTTCTTTTCTTCCAAATATTTTTCTTTCACATCCATCAAAGAATTGACAGTCGAATCGTGATATTTGATTAGAGTCTTAAGCAGCTCAGCATCCCTGAAATCAGCTCCCTCAAAATCCTTTTTGAAATTATCCATTGCCAGCTTAAAATTATTGTAATACTTCTCCGGCAACTCAGATGAAATCTTCTCAATTTCTACAACACGTTCATTAATATAATCTATGATTCCCTGCCCTGTGCGTGCAATAATCCTGCGCGTACCGGACGAAATACTCTCTTCCTTAATGATCTTAAATAGCCCAATATCAGAGGTATCCTTTACATGAGTGCCACCGCAAAGCTCAACGCTGAAATTGGGATCAATTGTTACAACTCTCACCACATCACCATACTTTTCACCAAAGAACATTTTTACATTTGGAATTTTCTTTGCAGATTCCATCGGCATTTCCTCTGCACTTACCGGAATATTTTCTTTTACATTATTATTGACAATATCTTCAATATCAGTGATTTCCTGAGGAGTAAGTTTATGGAAATGCGGGAAGTCAAACCTTAACAGCTTATCATCAAGGTACGAACCCATTTGCTTTACATGTGAACCAAGAACCCTTCTCAGAGCCTCATGCATTAAATGGGTCGTTGAGTGATTGCGCTGGATGGATTGGCGGCGCGGATAGTCTACAACTGCTTTAACACTTAGATCATCGAAATTCTTTTCAATGCCTTTTACAATAACTCTATTAACCAAAGAACCTTCAACATCATACTCTCTACCATCTTCCAATATTAACTTACCAACATCACTTACTTGACCTCCAGATTCATGATAGAAAGGGTTCAAATACAAGTATACAATTGTCTTATCTAATGACTCGTGTATTTCAGTAGCTATAATTCTAGTATCTATACCATACTTAGAAACATTATAAGGATCATAACTAAAATCTATATTTATTGTGTGTTTGTGCTTATCTTCAAACTCAAAAGTCATATCAATTTCTTTTCTCGCTTCTTTAGCCATCCGTTTCTGTTCATTCATCAATTCATCAAATGTTTTCTCATCCACATTAAAATCGATTTCCCTCGCCATAAGCTGGGTAAGGTCAATTGGAAAGCCATAAGTATCATGAAGCTTAAAAGCTACTTCACCGGAAAAAATCTTGCTGCCGGATTTCTTCATGCTTCCAATTTCATCATCAAATAGCTTCAGCCCGCGGTCAAGAGTTACATTAAAGCTTTCTTCTTCTCCTTTGATCAAAGATTTGATCATTTCCCGCTTCTCAACTATTTCAGGGAAGACATGTCCCATGGTGTCAACAACAGTATCAACTAACTTGTAAATAAATGGAGTGCGCATATCAAGATTGCGGCCATAACGAGCAGCGCGTCTTAAAACACGTCTCAAAACATATCCCCTGCCCTCGTTGGATGGGATTGCACCGTCACCAATCGCAAACGTTAATGTGCGGACATGGTCGGCGATTACATTCATCGAAGCTTCATACTTGCCTGAATATTCTTTTCCTGTAATATTGATAAGCTCGTTTATTAAAGGCAGGAATACATCAGTCAGATAGTTTGATGATTTATTCTGTAGTACGCGTACCATACGTTCAAATCCCATGCCTGTATCAACATGCTTTGCAGGCAAGTCGTGCAATACACCTTCTTTATCACGGTTATATTGAATGAATACAAGGTTCCATATTTCCATTACATCGGGGTTACCTGCATTCACATCACCTGCCTTGCAGCCGTTTGGAGTGAAATCATAATGAATTTCCGAACACGGGCCGCAGGGGCCGGTATCGCCCATTTCCCAAAAATTATCCTTTTCATCAAACTTCAGAATATGACTGTGTTCAATATCTGTTTCGGATTTCCAGAGTTCAAGGGATTCGTCATCTTCTCTGAAAACAGTTACCCAAAGCCTGCTTTTGTCGAGTCCCCAAACTTTTGTTAACAACTCCCATGCCCATGCAATTGCTTCCTTTTTATAATAATCGCCAAACGACCAGTTACCCAGCATTTCAAAGAAAGTATGATGATAGCCGTCATGCCCTACTTCTTCGAGGTCATTGTGCTTACCGCTTACTCTAATGCACTTCTGGGTGTCTGCACAGCGCTTGTAATCACGCTTGCCTGTGCCAAGGAATACATCCTTGAATTGGTTCATGCCAGCATTGGTGAAAAGCAGCGTTGGGTCATCATAAGGTACAACAGAAGCTGATGGTACAATTCTGTGTTCTTTAGAAGCAAAAAAGTCTAAAAAATCCTGTCTTATTTCGGTTGATTTCTTCAATTTTTATCTCTTAATACTGCAAATTTACCATTATTTGGTAAATAAAAAACCCGCCAAACTGACGGGTTTTGAGCTTGTAGCGGGGGAAGGATTTGAACCTCCGACCTTCGGGTTATGAGCCCGACGAGCTACCAGCTGCTCCACCCCGCGATATTATAGGCAAATATACTCATATATTAAACCCGCTTCAAGTTATGAAATTATACCTAAAAATGGTTTTTAAAGAGAACTTCGGGTTATGATCCGCCAGTTGGCAGATACCTGCTACTCCACTCTAAGTTACTATCTACAAATACACTCTTTTACTAATAATGATCCATGTTATCAAATTATTGTCAAAACTTGTTTTCTAATAAATTCTCTTCCTTTGAAGCTCTTAAGCTCTTTCTCCCTTTGCATGGCCTCATTTTTTTCGGCAAACTCCTCTTTGTAAACAATTTCCCAAGGCCTAAACCTGATTGTCCAGCCCTTCTTAGAAAGTTCATTATGGGATAAAAATCTTTGTTCAAGATTTGATGTCATCCCAATATATATCTTGTCAAAATTTTTTGAGTATAATACGTATACAGTGTACATAAAAAAACCTGAAACTATTCAGGCATTAATTCTTCCGGTTATGATCCGCCAGTTGGCGGATACCAGCGGTTCTATACCGCGACAATATCAACAAATCAATCAAACATCAATCCTACTAAGTCTAATAATCCTAAATAAGTGGCGTCAGATATTCATCTGACGCACGTCAGGTGAATACCTGACGTAACGATAAGTTAAGCTATGAAATTATTGTATTCAAAATGGTAAGCACCTAGTCTATAATGGAACAAGGGGGTCCCGACTAACGGGATTTCGTAAACTCAACATGCCCCCTTGTCATTCGAAGATAAACTCAATATTCAATATTAACTACAATCTTTGACCATTTTATGAAGCAAAGTAATGAAGTACATGGAATTCTTATATAAAGACGAATCTTTAAGTTCCGATGTATCTCCATTAATTCTTATTTTATATTCATTGCCGTCCATTGAAATAGCTATGCTTATATTGGTATATTGTTCGAAGGATTTAGTCTTTGAGCTTTCCTGGAATAGTGAATCAGTTACATTCAGCTCTTTAGCAATAATTGTCTTTTTGATATTCTCAATATTCTGCTCGGTAAACTCGCACACTTTATCCATATCAATATCATTCTTGCCTTTTCTTCCGGAATACTTGACTGAATAAGATACGCTCGATCCACTTATAGCATATTTCTCTGAAGTAGAATGGCTATCCTTGCTTTTTTCTCCCGCAAGATACGAAACTGCGATGCTGAAATCCTGTGAGCAGGTATTGCCAAATGCAAATACAGATGATAAAACGAAAACCATTAAAATGTTTTTCATGGCTGGATATTTAATTTTAGAATAATCTTAGGCTAGCGCTTAACTCAGCATGCCGTTAAACTACTTAATTAACATTCTTTTGCGATCTTGCGGATTTCTTTTATAAACTCTATCGAGTTTCTGTATGCTTTTGTATCCATTACATGAGTTGCGTCACCGCTAAGGGAAATTTTATAGCTCTCGCCGTTCATCACAAGAGTAATATCAAGGTTAATATATGTACCAAAATCATCAATCCCTTTTGGATCCATATAAAAAGTTTCATTTGAATTAATTGAATGTTTTGCTGCTAATTCTGTTATTTTATTTAAAGTAACTTCACCTATCTTGCACCTTTTAAATTCAGCCAGTTCATCAGGCAGAGTTTTTCCGTAAAATTCCTTTTCATACCTTATCTCGCCAAAAGTAACAAAGTAAATTTCAGTCTCCGAACGCGTATCTTTGCTTTTTTCACCTCTGGTATAGGTTACATTCAGCGTAAAATCACCCGAAAGTGATATTGAAGTAATCGATAGTGCAATGACAAGCAATAATATAAATTTATTCATTTAACATCAAATTTTTAAAATTGAAAAATGATTTTTTAAAACGAATTAAACTGAGCTTCCAGTTTTGAGAGCTTCTCCTGCTGATCGGCTAGTTTTTTCTTTTCACTTTCTATAACTGTCGCAGGAGCTTTACTGACAAAACTTTCGTTACCAAGCTTCTTATTTATTGAGGCGATGAATCCACTGATCTTTTTCATTTCTTCGGCAAGTTTGTTCTTTTCTTCCTCAGTATTAAAATTTACTTCCCTTTCAAGATAAATCTCATAGTTATTGAGCGCTGCCATTGCACGATTTGCTTTGGTCTGCTCAGCTTCAGGCACTTTCAAATTTACTTCAACTGATTCAACCCTGCTCAACTTCAGCAAATAATGCAGGTTTTCCTCAACAAACAGTTTTTCCTTATTTCCTGAAGCAATTATTTCAATTTTCCCCTTTTTGCCGGCATAATTCAGATCTGCTTTTAGGTTTCTTATTGCCGCAATTACTTCCATCAGCACATTTACATCATTTTCTGCTTCAATACTTATCATACTCTCATCATAACCGGGCATATTGCTTATGGTAATGCTCTCGATTTCGCCGCGCTCCTTCAATCCCTGCCAGATCTCTTCGGTGATAAACGGCATTATTGGATTCAACAGCTTGATTGCATCTTCAAAAATATCTACAGCATTATTAAATATGGTTTCGGCTGATCCGGGATGCTCCTGTGCTTTTATTTTCAGGATCTCGATATACCAATCGCAGTAATCACGCCATATGAATTCATATAGTGCCTTTGATGCTTCATTGGTCTTGTATTCATCTAATGCACGCAGATAATATTTAATAGTTGATTGTAGGCGGCTCTTTATCCATTTATCAAATATATCTGCTTCAAAAGTTTTGTTGCTCCCTTTTGATTCATCTTGCTTCATTAAAAGAAACCTTGTTGCATTCCACAGTTTATTGGCAAAATTACGGCCAAGCTCGCATTTTTGTTTGGAAAACAATACATCTGTACCTTGCGGCGCAAGGTAAACAAGCGTGAATCTTAAGGCATCAGTACCGTATTCATTCATCACTTCAATAACATCATCTGAATTGCCCAGGCTTTTGCTTAGCTTCAGTCCCTTTTCATCGCGGATAATATTATGAAAGTAAACATCACTGAAAGGGATCTTGCCCGTAAACTCAAGCGAAGCCATGATCATCCTGGCAACCCAGAAGAAAATTATGTCAGGGGCAGTGGATAGCATATCAGTTGGGAAATACTTCTTAAGTACACTTGTTTCTTCCGGCCAACCCATTGTTGAAAAAGGCCAAAGCCATGAAGAGAACCAGGTATCCAGAACGTCGGGATCCTGCTCCCAGTTTTCAATATCTGCAGGAGCTTCAACTTCGCAGTAAATCCCGCCGTTACTTTTATTATACCAAATGGGGATCTGATGCCCCCACCATAATTGGCGGGATATGCACCAATCCCTGATATTCTTCATCCAGTTTAGATAAGTCTTTGTCCACCTTTCGGGATGAAAGTTTATTTCACCCGATAGTACTACATTTATGGCAGGCTCTGCAAGCGGTTTCATACTTACAAACCACTGGTCCGATAGATATGGTTCGATCAGCGCTCCGCCGCGCTCACTGATACCAACATTATGCACATAGTCTTCTATCTTCTCAACTAGTCCTAGCTCTTCAAGCTTTTCAACAATTCTATCCCTTGCCTCAAACCTATCCAGCCCGGAATAACTGCCTGCATGTTCATTCATTTTTCCTGAGTGATCAATAACCTGCGCGGTTTCAAGATTGTGTTTTTGACCTATCTCAAAATCATTCGGGTCATGTGCAGGAGTAATTTTAAGCGCTCCGGTGCCGAATTCCATATCAACGTATTCATCCGCAATTATCGGGATAGCCTTTTCAACTATTGGCAGCAAAACTTTCTTACCGGCAAGTCCGCTAAAACGCTTATCTTTTGGATTTACCGCAATTGCTGTATCTCCAAGCATAGTCTCAGGGCGTGTTGTGGCAATAACAACAAATTTACTTTCTTCGTTTAATACAGGATACTTTATATAATATAGTTTGTCCTTTTTTTCTATATAATTTACTTCTTCATCGCTGATTGCAGTTTGCTGAACAGGGTCCCAGTTAATTATGCGTTTGCCTTTGTAAATGAGCCCTTTTTTGTAAAGGTCAACAAACACTTTGCGTACAGCTATAGAAAGCCCGTCATCCATAGTAAAGCGTTCTTTTGACCAGTCAACAGAAGCCCCCATCCTTATCAATTGCTTCTTGATATTAGCGTGATAGATCTCTTTCCACTCCCACACTTTTTCAACAAATTTTTCACGGCCCAGATCGTGCCTGCTTATGCCTTCTTCACGCAGTTTGCCCTCAACTTTTGTTTGAGTTGCAATGCCTGCGTGATCTGTGCCCGGCAGCCATAGAACATTGAAGCCGGTCATTCTTTTCCACCTTACATAAATATCCTGAATAGTATTATTGAGCATGTGGCCCATAGTAAGATTGCCGGTAACGTTTGGAGGCGGAATTACAATAGAATATTTTGACTTCGCAGAATTATCGTCACTCTTAAAAAATCCGTTCTTATCCCAAAATGCGATCAGTTCGTGCTCAACTTCTGCCGGAACATATGTTTTTGAAAGCTCCTTCAAAAAAGATTATCCTTTCTGGTATTTGTTTATCAATTCATAAGCAAGCTCAAGATAAGCCATGGATACATTTGCATTTACGTTATACAGAATTGCAGGTTTGCCGTAAAATGTTGATTCAGTTACAATATTATTACGCGGTATGAAAGTCTTGAATAGATACTTATTATATCTAAGCTTCAATTCCCGTTCGGATATTTCAGTTACTTTTGTATTCGATTCAAACATTGTCATAACAATACCTTCTATAAACAGTACGGGATTTGCAATTTCCTTAATATACTCAACATATTTAAAAAGCTTGGATATTGCCTCAAGTGAAAAATGCCCGCTTCTTACCGGCATCAGTACACTTGTTGAAGCAGTCAAAGCATTAGCTACAATTCCCCTCATAATGGGAGGGCAATCGATGATAATATACTCATAGTGCTGAGCCGCTCCTCTTAATGCATTTTTTAACACCACTCTGTTCTCTGCTATTTTTGTAAATCTTTCGTCACGCTGAATTGTATTCACATTAGAAGGCACAAAATCAAGATAATCCAGCTCAGTTTTGTGGATAGCATGCTCAAGCGAGTGTGTAAAACTGAATACTTCGGATATCCCCGCTTTGATCTTCTCAGGTGTAAATCCAAGTGACATTGCAGATGCACCGAACGGATCTGCATCTATAAGCAGGGTTTTCTTCTCGGCAACAGCAAGCGAAGCTGCAAGATTTACAGCGGTTGTCGTTTTGCCTACTCCCCCTTTGGGAAGACATATTGATATTATTTTTGCGCTCAATTTATATTAACCGATCGAAACATTAATTTTTCCAATATTCTGTATCTCTCCGGAAACTTTATCACCCGCGTTCAGCTTTGTTATGCCTGCAGGAGTTCCCGTAAAAATTATATCTCCCCTCTTCAATCCAAATATACAGGAAAGGTAGTGAACAATAAAACTTATTTTAAAGATCATTTGCGAAGTATTTGCCGATTGCTTAGTTTCACTATTTATCTTCAGGCTAATGTCCAAAGATTCAGCATTCTCTATTTCTTCTTTTCTGACAACCTCAGATACCGGTGAAGAAGTCTTAAAGCCTTTAGCAACTGCCCAGGGCTTACCTTTTTTCTTCATTTCATTCTGCAGGTCACGAAGTGTAAAATCAATTCCAACAGCATACCCTAGAATATAATCATTGGCATTTTTCTCCTGAATATTCTCTGCGTCTTTACCGATAACGATAACCAATTCAACTTCATTCTGCAGATTGGCGGAGATCTTCTTCCCGTTTATAACAGGTACATAAACAATTGTTCCCTCGCCGCATATAGCTGAGGAGGGTTTCAGGAAGATAACGGGAATATCCGGAACTTCATTTGCAATTCCGGGAACATTCATCTCGTTTATGTGATCAATATAATTCTTGCCAACGCAGTAAACGCTTTTAACTTCAATAGTATCACCCGAATTTTTTATCTTAAGCTCAGACATTTATCAAATGCTGTAAATTATTTACAATGCCAACAGGCTTGCATTTCAGTTCCCACCCGTCAAATGGTGTGTTGTTACTTTTGCTATGGAATTTGGTTTTATCTACTTTCCATGTTTTGCCGGGTTCCAAAATAGTCAAGTTTGCAGGATTTCCTACTTTCAGATTTATATCCGGCAGCCCAAGCAGCCTACGCGGATTAACTGACATTTTCATGATCATATCTTCAAGCGAAATGATGCCACTATTGACAAGATAAGTATAACTTAATCCTATAGATGTTTCAAGTCCAACAATACCGAAAGGAGCCTTATCCAACGGGAGAGATTTTTCTTCAGCGCTGTGCGGCGCATGATCTGTACAAATGATCTCAATGGTTCCGTCTTTGATTCCTTCAATGACTGCCTTTCTGTCTTCTTCGCTTCTCAAGGGCGGATTCATCTTGGCGTTAGTTCCGTATTTATTGATAGCATCATCAGTCAAAATGAAATGATGCGGGCAGGCTTCAGCAGTAACATTAATGCCTTCTGCTTTTGCCCTGCGGACAAGCTCAACAGCTTCTTTTGTGCTGATATGCTGAACGTGGTAATGCGATCCCGGCGTTTCCTTTGTGAGTTTAATGTCACGTTCAATTATCTCATATTCAGAAGCATTTGAAATTCCTTTAACACCAAGGTTTCGTGAAACAATACCTTCATTTATTATACCGCCCTCAGTGATCTTCATAATTTCGCAATGCTGAACAACAGGTTTATTGAATTTCGCAGTCCTTTGCAGAACTTCTTTCATTAACTTATCATCAGCAATTGGGCTGCCGTCATCTGTTATTGCAAGTGCGCCGGCTTTTATTAATGATTCAATATCACCAATAGCTTCACCTTTCCTGCCAGTTGTGGCACAGGCTGATTGATAAACATCTACAATTTTATTTTTTGCTCTTAGGACATTTTGCCTGATAATCTCCGGACTATCTATTGGCGGATTGGTATTGGGCATTGTCATAACTCCTGTAAATCCACCATATGCCGCAGCCATGATACCTGTATCAATATCCTCCTTATATTCCTGCCCCGGTTCACGGAAATGAACATGCATATCAAAGAATCCGGGGACGATTATTTTCCCGGCAAGATCAAACTGCTGCACTTCCCTTACATGCTGCCACACAACACCCATATGGTTTATTACGCCATTTATTATGAGTATATCAAAGCGGCCGTTGATGTTTTCGGCCGGAGAAACAACATGGCAATTTCTAAGTAATAAATGCAATTTTCAGATTATTTTATGCAAAAATACAAATTTTTAAGGACTTAATAAATTCATTTTGCAGTTTGTAACTGAATTTACGCAAAAGATCAACTTGAGTTAAATCATAAATTCTCTTTTGAACCTCACCCTCCGTCTCCCTCTCCTAAGAGGAGAGGGAGGGTATGTTAATTTAAAATTTACGTTCCTCTCTCCTTTCAGGAGAGGGGTTAGGGGTGAGGTTATTTTTACTAAATTACACCAAGTTTTAAGTATTTGCGTAACTTCAGTTAGTAAATTTATAAAGCTACAATGTACTTTTCAGGTAAAGGAAAATATAAAGCGCAGGTACGGCAAATAGAATGCTATCAAACCTATCGAGTGCTCCGCCATGACCTGGTATCAGGTTGGATGAATCTTTTACTTTGACACTGCGCTTCAGGTTCGATTCAAACAAATCGCCAAGCTGAGCAAAGAGTCCCACAATTGAAGTAACAAGCAGCCAATGTAACACTGTAAAATCAGGATAAAAGAATTTCCAGATCACAACCCCTGCAATTAATGTAAATATGAAACCGATGATAGAGCCTTCCCATGTCTTTTTCGGGCTGATCCTTTCGGCAAGTTTATGCCTCCCAAAGAGTTTTCCGCCGAAGAATGCAAAGGTATCACTTACCCATACAAGCACAAGGCAGATTATCGCATAATTTGCGCCTGCTGAATTCAGAAACTTTGTAGAATCCATTAAACTTAACAGTCCGAATGGTGTAGAAATATATACTACCGAAAGCAGCCAGGTCCCAACTGCTTCCATATGTTTTTCCTCCTTGAATACTTCTGAAAGTATCAGAAAAATAAACATGAGAAAATAAAGTATCAAAACATAATTGAATTTTTCGAAATAGAAGCATACTACAACAAGTGAACTAATCAGAAGAAATACTATTTTATGAAATGACAACCCGCCGAACCATCTGGTGAGTTTTGAAGGCGGCTTAACAGGACTTTCGAAAAGATTATAAAACTCGTTCATGCAGAAGAAAGCCAGCACTGCACAAAAAATAAGAAATGCTGAATTCCCAATAGCCGCTGAAACGATAATTAGCGGGATACCGATTGAGGCAACAATTATCCTGACAATTGTATTGTTCACAAAACACCGCTTTCTTGAATGACAACCGGATCATCTTTTACTCTTAACCTATAGTACAGTAGAATAATACTGGCAAACATCACAATTGAAAATGCAGCAGCTACAATGGAATCCGTAAGCTCATCACCCGCTAAATGCGGAGTTTCAAATTCTTCTTTCCCAAAGGCATACAGGAAGTAAGCTGCGAAGAAATTATTCAGAAAGTGAGCTGCCACACCAACCCAGATAGAATTTGAATAATAGACTATGAAACCAAGATACCATCCTAAAACTATGAGCGGGATGAGGTTTAACGGCTGGAAGTGATATAATGCAAAGAGAAATCCTGACAAGAATATTGTAACCGCAGGTTTGGAAACTTTCCTCAGATTAGAAAGAGCAAAACCGCGGAACAATGCTTCTTCGCAAATTGCAGGAGTTACACATATTACAAAAACAACGACAATAAATTCTATAGTGGAATACGCCTGTACTATCTTCATTGTACTTTTTTCAAGGGTATCAAACAGTTCCTTTACCGGCAGAAGTGAATCATGCAGAAATGGGATCGAGTTTATTGCACTTTCCTGCAAATACATATAACCCTGTAAGAATGGCTGAATCATTACAATGCCAAGAATTGCAAGCAGCACATGTGAAAACTTAGGAGCATTAAGCCTGAACATCTTTTTAAGATCGTGTGTTTCAAGCCGTGCAAAAAAGATAGTTGGCGCAAGAATGAACATGAACTGCCCGAAAGAGAGGATTATCCGGGTAAGCTTCACATTAGGGTTATCGGCATTAAGATCACCTGCTGCAATAGCCAGCACTCCCCCAAGGAACTGGTAGAGGAAGAAGATAATTGCAAGCACAATTATGACATAAGCAAAAGGGTTCAGTCCTTTTAGAAAGCTTCCTGCCGGTTTTTGTGGATCGCGGTCTTGATTTGTGTTAAAATCCTGCAAATAATAGAATTAAATTCAACAAATATAAAAATTTGAAAATTTAGATATTAATCATAAATTTTTACGGAATTCATTATTTTTTCCCTATTCAAATTCGCGCAGATTTCTCGCAGAAACTTGATAAATCGAATATTGGGCTTTTGAATGTTACCTTTCTAGATTGGCGTCGGGTATGTTACCCGATCTGTCTGCAACACGCAGACACGTGTCAGGTTACAAACCTGACACCACTGCAAGAATAGATTCTCATTTAGTTACATGCAGAATTTGCCTAAAATTCATCATTTCTTATCCCTTAATTAGGCTATTTAACAAAATTGATTATATATACATATTTCGCTATGTTAAATCAAATATTAACAAATTAATACAAATATTGATATATAAGTCCTTCGTACTCATTGCGTTTTTTATCATGCTAACAGCTAACTTATACACGGGTGATAGATCAAACGCCAGGTCTACGGCCATGGCATTTACAACATTGGTTTCATCAGCGGGTAACGATGCATATGGAATAAATCCCGCTAACTATGATTTCCATAAACAAATTGTTTTGAGTAAAACAGATACCAAGCTGAAAAAGAAGAAAAGTAATTTCATTCCAAATTGGGAATTTACTCTATTTTCAGCAGGTGGCGGTTACGGGTCTGATTCTTCTATTGAGTTTTACAATGACTATCTTAAATACCTCTCTATTGATAGAAACAAGTTTGTAGATCTGTTTACAGATTTCAATAAAGTACTTGAATTCCGGCAGGATATTTTACCCGGAGACAAAACGGATGTAAATTATGATTTCGAACTGAACTGGCTTTCGGTAAATTACAGGACAAAGAATGCTGGCTCAGTAAATATTTCCATTACAGACCGCGTTGGACTGAATACAAATGTAAACAGCAGGGACGAATATCTCCCTCTGAATTTTTCATTGACATTCAATCCAAACGGAAGCTATAATCTCACTAATGTAAATCTTTCACAGTCAGAAGCCATTGCATGGTGGATAAGAAAGTATAATATCGGCTACGCGAAGCAGTTTGATTTTAAAGGTAAGAAAGGGATAAAAAGTTTTTCATTCGGTTTTTCGGTGGCTCTTGTTCACGGATTCGGGAATGTATCAACTTACGAGTCAAAACTTGCAATAAGCACTTACGGAGTGCAAAGTATAAACGGTACAAACCATGTTGATAGTATAAAAGGAAAGCAGGATTTTCACACACAATCAGCATTAACCGATCTCTTCAGGGATTATAACGATGGCGCAAAGACACAATTCAGCCTCTTCCCAAATCCCGCCGGAACAGGTTACAGCATTGATTTTGGGATCAATATGCAGCTTGGCAGCGAGTGGCGGCTTGCAGCAAGCGTAACTGACCTTGGGAAAATTACATGGGATTATAATACCATTACAAATAATGATACTAATTCCTTTGCGTATTATAATTTTAATATGAATGCCAACGACCCGACTTACAACGCACTAGTTGATGACCTTGGAGGCTATAATACGCAAGACTCCATAAGCACATTTTCAACCCAAATGCCCACAAAATACAGGGCCGGGCTTCTGTATCAGCCATCAGAGAGATTCATGATTGAATTTAACTACACAAAAGGGGCTAACAACCTTCCCGGAAACACATCAGATGCTATAATTTCACTGGGCTCTGAGTATTTCGCCACAAGTTTTCTGCCGGTCAGGGCAGGTGTATCAATTGGCGGTCCGGGTGCATTTTATGTTTCACTTGGAGCGGGAGTTAAGTTCAGAAACTTTACATTGGATGTAGGAACTCATGGTATAAACCAGTTGTTTTTAGATAGAAGATTCTCGGTAGCAGTTACAAGCAGGATAATTTTATAAATTTTTACAAATAACAATTAAGATATATGAATAAATTAAAATATTTTTTGATATTTGCTTTTGTTTTAAGTTCAGTTATTTACATAGGCTGCGGCGAAGACAGCACTGGACCGGGAACTACAACAGGTACTCCCCCAACCATTAATATGAAAGTAAACTCTTTCTATGCCTTCACAAATGATAGCCTTGATACCAATGGAACAACTGTCAGGCCAACTAAGATAAAAACTTATCAGACTTATTTAGCACAAGGCACTTTTTTTGGACAGTCAAATGCGTTTATGATCAGAAGTGAATCAAAAGATACTAGCTTGCCGCCTCCAAATACAATTAGTATAGATACATTTTATGTCAGATATGACGGGGGAAAATTCTATCAGTATGGTATGTTGAGGCTTATAGATTCAACACAATCGCCTACATGGGATATGGTTGCCGATTTTAATAAAGCAATTGGAGTGCAATGGGATATTGCCACAATAAATACTAACGTAGGTGGTTTTGCTGTTACTTCTGTTGTTAAAGGTAAAATTGCAGAGAAATCTTCGTTTACAACTAATGTACTTGGTAATTCAATAAATTGTTACAGAATTGAAATTGAGGCGCAAGTTAGTACTTTGGGTACCTCAGCAGGTTCAATATTTGTAGATTATTATATAGGATACTCCGACCCGGCTACAAATCCATCGGGAATGGTCAGAATTAAGTTAAGACCTATCAAACTATCTGCTTTTGGTGCTACTTTTTACAGGGCTGCAGGCTTGGATACTAAAATACAATACTACGTAATTCCATAAAACTAATTTTGAGTATGTTTAAGCCCGGCTTGCCGGGCTTTTTATTGGCATATCGGGTCAATTAACCGTAAAACTGACTTTTATTAAGCAACTTAAATGGCTATTTTTGCATTTATAATTTAATAATAGAATATATTGCATAAGTTAAAGCCCGAAAATCCTATAAAAGAGTTTGATGCATTTGTAACAATCATGAAACGGCTTAGGAATGAATGCCCATGGGATAGAGAGCAAACGCATGATTCAATTCGGCACCTTTTACTTGAAGAAACATACGAAACCCTTGAAGCAATTGACGAAAGAAATTACGATGAGCTGAAAAAAGAGCTGGGCGACCTGCTGCTGCATGTTGCATTTAATGCAGTAATTGCCGAAGGAAACGGTCATTTTGACCTGAAGGATGTTATTCAGGCGATCAATCATAAAATGATAACCCGCCACCCGCATGTATTTGGTGATACTGAGGTCAGCGGTACTAAGGAAGTCCTTAAGAACTGGGAGCATATTAAGCTTGGCGAGGCAGGAAGGAAATCCGTGCTTGAAGGCGTACCTAAGAATCTCCCCTCTTTAACAAGGGCGTACAGAATTCAGGAAAAATCTGCCAAAGTAGGATTTGACTGGGATAACAGTGTTGATGCATTCAAGAAAATTGATGAAGAACTGCAGGAGTTTAAGGCTGAAGCAGAGTCAAATAAAGATACTGAGGGCAAACTAACAGACGAAGTCAGGATTAAGCTTGAAAAAGAGCTGGGCGATATTCTTTTTGCGATTGTTAATTATTCGCGTTTCTTCGAGATCAATCCGGAAAATGCTCTTAGATTAACAATTGAGAAATTCATAAAGCGATTCAATTACATTGAAGATGAACTAAAGACCCGTGGCAGAAAAGTCACCGAATCAAACCTTGAAGAAATGGATTCAATTTGGAATGAATCAAAAAAAGTAATAAAATAGAATAATTGAGTTTAAACCAAATCATTAAGAATTTCGAAAAATCTGTAAACCTCACCCTCCATAGGAGTCCTTCGGACCGTCCTGACGGACACCCCTCTCCTTCGAGGAGAGGGGCTGGGGGTGAGGTGGAAAAATGAAATCGAATATTTAAAAACTTTTCTAAACTGATTTAATTTCACAACAATAAAACCGTTTAAAAATAAATTGAACATGAACGAAAAATACATTAACAGATTAAGAGCAGCTTTAATTGTTGTATTTGTTTTCATATTTCAATTCACTTACTCGCAATCAGGCAAAATTGGGCAGGATAAAATTGACGAACTGCGCACAAAGCTTGACGGGATTTGCCAGCCGCTAAAAGATGCCGGAGTTAAAGTATCGTGCAAAGTTATGCATGCGGATTACAACAAAGTATTATATGAATTCGATCCCGAAGCCGAAATGATCCCTGCATCGATAACGAAGCTGATCACGGGTGCCGCATCATACTCAAAACTGGGAGCAAATTATAATATTCCAACTATAGCTTATACCGATGACAGCAATATCAAAGACGGCGTCATAAACGGCAATTTGTATTTAAAGGGCTATGGAGACCCTGACTTGAATTCAGGTGACATCCAGACCCTTGCCGAAGAAATAACAAAAAAAGGAATAAAGGAAATTACAGGTAATATAGTTGCAGATGAATCATACTTCGATAACAGGTATAAGACACTTTCGGGGAGTTATTCAGGCGATACAGGCCCTTCATACTGGCCGTATGTCTCGGCGCTATGTTTGGATAAATCCTCCGGTGCAATGAGCGCCGGCAATATGCTTTCCTCAAGCCTGACGGGATATGGCGTAAATGTTCAGGGAACCGTGATATCGGGAGTAACTCCCGCCGGCGCTAAAGAAGTAGCGCAGGTTTCTCATGCACTATACGATGTACTGGCTTACATGCTTAAAGAAAGCGATAACCATTCAGCAATTACGATGTTCAAGCTGCTTGGCGCGAAGTTTAAATCAACCCCTGCAACCATAGAAGACGGGCAGGAAGTGGTAATATCTTTTTTGACCGAGCTTGGTATTGATAGATATTCATACGAAGTTCTTGAAGGCTCAGGATTAACCCGTTACAACAAGGTAAATGCCGAGCTGTATATGAAACTTCTGAAATATATGTACGATGACAGGTTCACTTTTGATTATTTCATGAATTCTCTATCAATAGCCGGTAAAGACGGTACTTTAAGGAAAAGAATGATCGGGACTGAAGCAGAAGGCAATGTTTATGCTAAAACCGGAACACTGAACAGTGTAAGCGCACTAAGCGGATATACAATAGATAAAGATAACGAGATCCTGATCTTCTATATAGTTATGAACGGATTTGGAGGAAATGCAACCGATATGCGCATGGCGCAGGACGATGTTGCAATTACTCTTGCCGGATTTTCACGATAATGACAATTGTATATATTTTGCATTGAAGTTTTGCCCTTCATAAACTTAATTTCTTAATGAGCAAATTTGAAATAATATCTGATTATAAGCCTTCCGGCGACCAGCCAAGAGCAATTAAGGAATTGACTGAAGGCGTAGAGCGGGGTGATAAGCACCAAACACTGCTTGGAGTAACAGGCTCAGGCAAGACATTTACGATCAGCAATGTAATTAAGAATACCGGCAAGCCAACCTTGATAATGAGCCACAACAAAACCCTTGCTGCGCAGTTGTATGGCGAGTTCAAGAATTTCTTCCCGAAGAATAAAGTAGAGTTCTTCATCAGTTATTATGATTACTACCAGCCTGAATCTTATCTTCCTTCAAGTGATACTTACATTGCAAAAGACCTTTCAATAAACGAAGAGATCGACCGCTTAAGATTGAAAGCAACTACTGCCCTGCTTGAAGGCAGAGAAGATGTAATAATAGTTGCTTCAGTTTCATGCATCTATGGTATTGGAGCACCTCAGGAATATGCTGACCAGGTGATTATATTGAACAGGGGCGAAAAAATTGCAAGAAAAGAACTGCTCAACAAGTTCATAAATATCCACTACGTAAGGAATGATTTCGAATTCAAGCGCGGAGTATTCAGAGTAAGGGGCGATGTAATTGATATTGTGCCTGCTTATGAAGATGATACTGCGATCAGGATAGAGATGTTTGATGATGAGATAGAGAACATCATGTATTTTGACAGGAAATCAGGTGAGATAATGGGAGTTGATGAGAAAGTGGCAATATACCCCGCAAAGTATTTTGTAACCTCGGCTGAAAGGCAGGAGAAGGCTATCCGGGATATCCGCAATGAATTAAATGCGAGAGTAATTGAACTTCAGCTTGAAGGTAAGCTTGTTGAAGCGCAAAGGCTTGAGCAAAGAACAAATTTCGACCTGGAAATGATTCAGGAGGTAGGATATTGCTCTGGTATTGAAAATTATTCCCGTCACATGGATCAGCGTGAAGCAGGCACACGCCCCTCATGCCTGTTTGATTATTTCCCGAAAGATTTCCTTTTGATTGTGGATGAATCGCATGTTTCTGTCCCGCAGATAAACGGAATGTATAATGGTGACAGGGTCAGAAAGCAAACTCTGATAGATTACGGTTTCCGCCTGCCCTCTGCTCTTGATAACCGCCCGATGAAGTTTTCTGAATGGGAATCTATGGTTAACCAGGTCATATATGTTAGCGCAACACCGGCTGAATATGAGCTGCAGAAAAGCGGAGGTGTTTATGTAGAACAGGTCATCCGTCCGACCGGATTGCTTGATCCGGCGATCGAAGTCAGACCCACGAAAACTCAGATAGATGACCTTATTAACGAGATACGTGACCGGGCAAAAAAGAACGAACGAGTGCTTGTTACAACTCTGACAAAAAGAATGAGTGAAGATTTGACGGATTATCTGACCGGTATTGGAATAAGAGTAAGATATATGCATTCTGAGGTTGAAACTCTTGACAGGGTCGATATTCTAAGGGATTTAAGACTTGGGAATTTTGATGTACTGGTTGGAGTAAACCTGTTAAGGGAAGGGCTCGATTTACCTGAGGTTTCTATGGCAGCGATAATCGATGCCGATAAAGAAGGATTTCTGAGATCTGAAAAATCACTTATGCAAACTGCAGGCAGGACTGCAAGGAATGCAAACGGACTGGTTATACTGTATGCTGATAAGATAACGAACTCGATGGATAAGGTCATAAAGGAAACCAGCCGCCGCAGAAAGATACAGGAAGAATATAATATAAAGCATAACATCAATCCCAAGACTGTCCTTAAGACACTGGAAGAGATAATGAACTCTACAGTAATTGCAGATTCAAAAGGCAGGAAGGATCAGCGGAGTAGCCGCGCTATCAGAGATTCACATAAGACAAGCCTTTCTATTCTCACTGACCCGGTTCAGCAGCGCAACAATCCGGATGAACGCCGCGACTTAATAAACCAGTTGCGCAAGCAAATGGTGGAAGCAGCCAAGGACCTGGAGTTTGAGCGCGCTGCAGAGTTGAGAGACGAAATCAGCCGGCTTGCAGAAGATTAATAATTATTTGAAAATTGAAATGTACAATAGAAATTATAACATGAACAAATTCTTTTTTTATATATCACTGATTACAGTTTTACTTGTATTTGGATGCCAGAAAGAGCCTGATAACATCAGGATAGATACAACAAACCAGAAAGATGCAAATTTGACAAAATTCAAAAAGCAGGGCGAGGTTTTTTTCCAGGATTCTCTTAAAACACTTGTTAAGAAAATTGATGTAGAAATTGCTGAAAATGATGATGCCAGGCATCTTGGATTAATGTACCGGGAGGGTATGCAGGAAGACCAGGGAATGTTCTTTATATTCCAGAATGAAGAGCCGCAGAGCTTTTATATGAAAAATACGGTATTGCCGCTTGATATAATCTTTGTAAATAAGAGCCTGCATATAGTAAAGATTCATAAAAACACCGAGCCGTTTTCCGAAAAAAGTCTGCCTTCAATAAAACCGGCAGAATATGTAGTAGAAGTTAATGCAGGGTTTACAGATAAATTCAAGATCAAAGAAGGTGACCGTATCGACTGGAGACGGAATTAACCAGTATTACAAGCTATACATATCCGTTCTTCTATCCTGAAAAATTTCGTTATTTGGAGTGATGTCTTTGTTCAAAGCCTCAGCCGGATCAATATCCGCAATTTCACACTCATCTTTATCTAAACTCCCTTCAAGAAGGTAATTCCCTTTCGGATCAACCATTACACTTCCGCCAGTAAATTCCAGTTCATCCCCGCCCCTTGCCTCTTTGCCTGTTCTGTTTGCTGTGATAGTGAATACATGGTTTTCCAGCGCCCTTGTGAACATAGCACGCTGACAGTACGGCATAACCAGGTTTGAAGGATGACATATTATCTGCGCACCCTTTAATGCCAGCGATCTTGCTGACTCAGGATATAGCCAGTCAAAACATATCATCATTCCAACTTTAACATGGGTATCTTTTACAGCAATTTCATAAACATTGAACCCGGTATCTCCCGGCGAAAACCATTTTTTTTCATCTGCAAACAGGTGTATTTTCCGGTAAGAGTAAATTGTGCCTTCCGGGCTTACAAGTACTGAAGAATTAAAAAAAATCCCCCCTGCTTTTTCGCAAATACCTGATACGATATATCCACTATGATGTTTTGATAATTCCCTTAAGGCATTGCAGAATTTTCCATTTGGAATTTCTTCGGAAGCTTTATTCAATTCTTCAAAATCAGAAAATAAATAGCCCGAGTTTGCAAGCTCGGGCAGTACTAAAAGATCAAATTCTTTACCTTCAATAAGCCTCTGAATTTTTTTGATATTTGCATCCGTAGAGCAAAACTCAGGCTTAAACTGAAGGTAACCGGCCTTCATTATTTTACAGGTACAATAATATTACAGCCAAAAACCAGTATTTTACTTGGCGTTTTAGGGTCATTAGATTCAACGGTAATTGTCTTCTCGTTCATGCCGCTTCTGCCTTCGGTATTAAAAGTAAATTTTATTTTTCCGGTTTCGCCCGGCAGGTATTCTTTCTTTTCATCAGCGATAACTCCTGTACAGCCGCATGAAGCGGTAACTTTCTTGATAAGCAGCGGGCCATCTCCGTTATTGGTGAATTCAAACTCGCCGTTTACCTGTGGGCCCTGCTGAACGTCACCCAAAGTTATCCTTTCCTGTGAGAAAGTTATTGCCGCATTAAAATATTTTGGATCATGTACATTCTTATTCACTAAGAATGCAGAAAATGCCGCCACAAGTGCAACGCCAACCACAAGGAAAACGATCTTACCAATTTTATTTGTTCCCATATGAAATATTAGTTTAAATTTATAGATTTTTCAGTTACAATTTGGTCGCTTGAAGTGAACCTGTAAAGATTTACGCTTACAAACAAAAGCGCTAAATCTTCAATAATTCTAATCCACACTTCTGAAGTTGAGGAGGGCTGAACACTGAAGCAGCCGCATGATATATCAAGTCCCCTGACTAGTGCCTGAGCCAGCGCAATTATGAATATAACCAAAAGTGTCGTATAAATTAAGAGCGAACCTTTTACCCACTTTCCGGTCACAAGCAATAATCCGGTTATAAATTCCAGCCATGGCAAAAATACTGCCAGTGCGTTAACAAGCTGGAATGGCAATACACGATAGTTGTCAATAATATCAGCAAATAACGCAGGATTCGCCATCTTATCGAAACTTGCATACATAAATACTGCGCCAAGACCAATTCTCGCAGCAATCACTAGATATTTATTTTCAAATAACTTCTTCATTCTTCTTAATTAGCAGGGTAACCTGCGTTTTTCCATTCATCCCAGCCGCCATGGAATATGTAAACTTTTTTGAATCCCATTTTTGCCATATAATACGCCATATCAATGCTTACATCACATGCAGAACTGCAATATGTTATGTACACCGCATCTTTTGGCAGGTCATTTAGTCTCTCTTTATATTTTTCAATTTCATGAAAAGGAATACTTATAGCGCCCTGTATGTGCCCTGCGTTATAATCAGCAGCATCACGTGCATCAAGGAATTTGTATTTTTTATCGAATAATGCTTTAGCAAAATCAATCTTTATATCTACAGGTTTAGCAACTTCTGTAACCTGGTTCTGAGCATTCTTAACGGAATCTTCGGCTTTTTCTTTGATTACTTTTAAAGAATCCTGGACCCTTTTTAAAGAGTCCTGTTTACCTGCAGTCTGCAATGAATCCTGAATTCTCTTTTCATTGATAATTCGCAGGGAGTCTTCTCTTCTATCTGACTGGTTTTTCATCATATCGGCTGCCTTCAGTATAGAGTCCTGGATCCGCAGTGAATTCAAAAGGCTATCGCTTTTGGAATAATCTACAGTTTCTTCATTTGCAAAAAACTGGATACGATTAGGGTTAGATAAATTATAAAAAATTCCTGTCAGTAAAGTGATCAATAAAATTCCCGATACTTGCAGGAGTATGTTTTTGTTCAAAGTCTAAATAAATAATTAATTCGGTTTAACATCAACTAGCACCGGGATCTGAAATTCGCCTTCTGTAGTTTTGACAATTATTGCAGCATTGATCGCTGATTCTTCATAAATTTTTATAGAAATGCTGAGCGAGGCAGTTTCACCCGGCATTAACATCATCTTATCTGAAGTAATTTTTATAACAGGTGTATTTGAAACTATCTCTGTAATTGTAACATCTTTATCAAGCGAATTTAAAACGGTGGCAGTTTGATTGAGTTCATCTCCTACTTTACCTTCGCTTATAATTGACTGCGGATTTAACAAAATCGGGTCAGTCATGGTCATAGATACCTGAAGAGTATGCACATTGCCTGCAGCTTCGTTTGTTGAAATTGTAACAGCCTTTGTAACGGTTCCAAAGCCAATACCATTAAAAGTAAATTTGATAGAACCGCTTTCACCGGGCTTAATTACATCGCTTGAAGCAAGAGCGCTTGAACAACCGCACGAGGTTTGAACTCCTGTTATTTTCAAATCCTGGTCTCCTGCATTCCTGAAAGAAATGTCATAAACAACCTCTTTTCCTCGCAAATGGCTCCCGGTGTTAATTGAAGTTCCGCCATCAATTTCAAGTTTCGGGCCGGATTGAGCAAAAACCATAACCGGTAAGAGGATTAAAACCAAAAGTAACTTTTTCATTTTCATATTTTTAGAGCTATTTAAGCAATTTAACATTACTTTTTGGCAAAATCAATTTAAAGAATTTACTACATATAACTCATTTTTCTCTAATTTTGTTTCATATTAATGCCTTTTAGAAACATTTTCAATTTATTAAGTTAGCATTAACTTGAAAGAATGAATTTGAAGCTAGATGCAATATTTTTTGCGGCGCATCCTGATGATGCTGAGTTGTGCTGCGGGGGCACAATAGCAAACCTTGTAGGGGCAGGTAAAAAAACCGCTATTATTGATTTGACACTGGGTGAACTTGGAACAAACGGAACGGTCACAATAAGAAATCAGGAAGCAGCAAAAGCAGCCAAAGCCCTGGGTATTTCTTTAAGAGAAAACCTCCGGATACCAGACGGCAGAATTGAGAACACTACGGAAAACAGGCTAAAGATAATCCGAGTAATCAGGAAATACCGGCCTGATATTATTTTCTTCCCGCACTTTCATGACAGGCACCCTGATCATTATCATACTCATGCTCTTGTTAAGGAGGCAGCATTTGCTTCCGGACTTGAAAAAGTATCCACAGGCAGACTGAAAGCATACAGGCCAAAAAGAAATTTCTATTACATGCAGTCATATCCTTTTGAACCGAATATTATTACCGATATTTCATCAACATTTAAGTCTAAAATGAATGCGATCGCGTGTTATTCATCACAGTTTTATACTAAAGGCGATAAAGGTCCAAAGACTTACATTAATGATAAACAATTTATTGAGTTCATAAGTGCACGATCCAAATTCTATGGCTTTCTGATCGGTGCCGAGTATGGAGAGCCATTTTATACAGAAGAAAAGATCAGGATAAGAACAGAAGACCTTTTTAATATATGATTAACTTAATTGTTTAGTATTTAGATCTAAAATGCATAAATCAATATTCAGCAGGGAATCATTAACTTTCATTTTTGTTGTCGGCATTATTACTTTGGCGTCTGTAAGTGTGCTTACTTATATGAATATACGCGACCAGACCAATGATCATGATTTTATTTCAGATACATACAGCAGGATGGCTCAACTGGATAACATTATGAATCACATCTCAGAAGCAGAAGCTTCGAGAAGAGGTTACTTTATAACAGGTGATAATGAATATGTCACGATCATAAATGAGAATTACGCTGTAATTGATACAATGTTACGAGAGTTACGTTCAAACTCTCTGGATAACACAATGAAGCTTGAAAATGCAGAAAGTTTGAAAATGCTTGTTAAAGAGCGTTTTAATCTTCTTAAAGAAGGAATTGAAACGCAGGATAAGAAAGGCACTAACCAGAAGTATCATAAAACGTACATAGAGCGCGGAAAAGTTGTGAACCAGAATATTACGAACCTTATAAGTAAGATGAAATCAAATGAAGAAAAGAAACTTCAGGAAAATCTCGTTTTAGCGCAGAACAGTTCTAAATTCACTTATCTGACTTTAATTGGAGGAGTTATTCTGAGTTCATTCCTGTTCATACTGGTATTTGCAATCCTCAGGAAAAAATCAAAGCAGACATTCGATCTTGAAAACCAGGAAATATCAAGGGAAGAGCTTGAACAGATAGTGAAAGAAAGAACAGCCGAGATATCGCAGATAAACCATAAGCTTTACCAGAAGGTTGACCAGCTTGAAAAAATGGATGCAAAGCTTGTAAGATCTGAGAAATATTACAGGATGCTTTTTGAACAGGCTCACGATGCGATAATTATTTTTTCACCGGAAGGACAGATAGTACTTGATATGAACAACAGGGCTTGTGAATTGTATGGTTTTTCCAGGGAGGAGTTTAAAGGCATCAGTCTGAACAGCATCTCAAAGAATATTCCCCAGGGTAACGAAAACGTCAAGGCAACGCTTGAAAAAGGATATTATCATAATTTCCAGAGCGTACAATATAAGAAAGATTCAACAGAGATGCTGATCGAGATTAATGCGTCTCTGATAAGCTATAATGATAAACCGGCAATACTTTCTATCAACAGGGATTTAACCCACAGAATACTGAAATATTAAGAACGATTTGAAATTTACTTACATTTTTACTTACCCTTTCTATACTTATATTACTTATATTGGTAATAAGAACAACTAATTTTAAGATAAGGAGTAATATTTAATGAAATTAAATCCTATGCAGGGTATGCTTAAGCAGGTGCAGAAGATGCAGGAAAAGATGCAGGAAGTGCAGAATGAACTTGAAAATAAGTTTGTAACAGAAGAATCCGGGGGCGGAATGGTAAAAGTTACTGCAAACGGAAAGCTTCAGGTAACCAAACTGGAAATTGAAAAAGAAGTCATAAACCCGGAAGAACCTGATATGCTTGAAGACCTGATCGTAGCGGCAGTTAACAAGGCAATTGATTCTGCGCAGAAGATGGCACAGGACGAAATGCAGAAAGCAACTTCAGGGATGATGCCCAATATTCCCGGCCTGAATTTACCCGGTTTATAAAATTAATTCTGATAAATAGTGCAGACATCTGAATCACTTGATAAAGTTGCGGAAGAACTTTCAAAACTTCCGAGTATCGGAAGGAAGACCGCTCACAGAATAGCAATGTATCTTGCAAAATCACCTGCAGAAGATGTGATCAGACTCTCTGATGCACTGCTTCAGCTAAAGGATAAGATAAAGCTTTGCAGCATTTGCTGTAATATTACCGAAAGTGACCCCTGTAATATTTGCGAATCCCCCAAAAGGAATAAATTTTCTATATGTATTGTTGAAGAACCCGGAGATGTGTTTGCAATTGAAAAGACCAATGAGTTTAAGGGATTGTACCACGTTCTGCACGGGATAATTTCGCCGCTTGATGGAATTGGCCCCGAAGATATAAAAGTAAAGGAACTGCTTATGAGGCTTAGCGGCCATATTGATGAGATAATCCTCGCACTTAACCCCAGCGTTGAAGGTGAATATACAATTACATATCTCAGCAAGCTTATTAAACCTCTTAATATAAAGATATCAAGAATTGCCAGGGGAATACCTGTAGGTACTGATCTTGAGTTTGCAGATGAGATCACAATTGCTAAAGCAATTGAAGGAAGAATCATTCTGTGAATTCCACGGGCAAAATTGAGGACAACTGGTATAAACAGTGGTTCAATAATAAGGAATATCTTGAGCTTTATAAACACAGAAACAGCGCTGATGCGAAAGCAATTGCTGGGCTGATAATGAAAAATGTACCGCTCAAAAAAGGTTCATATGTTTTAGACCTTGCATGCGGTAACGGAAGACACAGTGTCATAATAGCCTCAAAAGGATTTAAAGTTCTGGGCGTTGACCTCTCCACTTTCCTTATCAGCGAAGCAAGGAAAAAGCTAAAGAGCGATTACAGCAGGTACACGCGCAGGTTGAGTTTTGAGATAAGGGACATGAGAAAGCTGGGTTTTAAAAATGAATTCGATATGGTTGTGAATCTTTTCAGCAGCTTTGCGTATTTCAGGAGTGATCGCCAGAACAAAAAGGTAATTTCAGAAATCTCTGCAAGTCTTAAAACCGGCGGCTTTTTTTTCTTCGATTTCCTGAATGAAAGCTACGTTCGGAGAAACCTGGTGCCTTTTGATATGACGAAAAGAAACCGGAAAGTCATTATTCAGGTTAGAGAAATTACCGGGGGTTTTGTTAAGAAAAACATCATAATTGTTTCAAACTCAGGCGGTGGATCTGACAATGCTGTCAGCAGTTTTTACGAGATGATAAGGCTTTATTCTCTTAGTGACCTGAGAAAAATGTTTAAAGATAACGGACTTAGAATATTAAAGACTTTTGGCGATTATTCCGGAAGCAAATTCAATAAGAAGAATTCAGAAAGACTGATAATTCTGGCGCAAAAAACAATAAATCTAAAACGATAAATCGTAAACAACAAATTTTGAATCCCCTGAGAACAAAATACCTGGTCATTTATTTCTGCCTGCTTACAGGCTTTTTCATGCTTGAAGGCTGCGGAATATTCGAAACACGTGACCCGGAGACTCCTCAAACGATCCGTTCTACATTTGTTCCACCAACAACTGCCGAACTGGTGATAGAAAATCTTTCATACTCAATACTTGAGAAAAACTCAGAGAATTATCTGAAGTGCATTTCAGAAAATGATTTCAAATTCGTACCTGATTCAAGATCACTGCAGCAGTATGAGCAGATATTCCTTTCTTGGAACAGGTCTTCAGAGAAAAATTACCTGGATAACCTGATCTCTCAAACTAACGCAACATCGTCATCGGTGGTTTTTTTGGATAATACCCGCATGACGCAGTTCACCAGTGATTCCGCATCATTCCAGGCCGATTATATTTTTGTGTTTCAGCACAGGGCAAGCCTGCCAAAATCCGGCTCAGGAAATTTAAATATCACAATTGCTACTGATGATGATGTGCTTTTTTATGTGCGGAAATGGGAAGACTTCAGGCAGAATGACTCTGATTTCACATGGAGCGAGTTCAAGGCAAATTTCGCAAATTAAACAAGATCCTCAATATCTGTTAAATCAATTGAAAGCTGTTAGAGTAATATTATTTTTCGCTATTCCGGCAATATTAAGCATATTGCTTCTCAGCTGCTTTAACCCATTTTCCCCTTCGATAGATAACTCGATCCCGGATGATAATATAATTTCGGATCAGAAAACGATTGAAGGGCTGTTCCAGAATTTTAAGTATGCATATACATTCAAGGATACCAGCATTTACGGCCAGACGCTTTCACAGGATTTTGTATTTACATATTTTGATTATGATCTTGGGCTTGATGTTTCTTGGGACAGGGCTACTGATATGCGTACAACGGAAGGTTTGTTCACAAATTCACAGGATTTAAGGCTGATATGGAACAATATTGTATTCCAGGAAGGTGACAGCCTGAATGCAGATGTTAAGCGCGGATTCAACTTAACGATCACTTTTAATCCGAACGATGTATTGAATTTTTACGGATTTGTTGATATGAACCTTACAAGGGCAACAATAGATGACAAATGGAAAATAAGGCTATGGAAAGATCTTACTAATCCCTAAACATCAGTGTATCTTTTAAGTATTAACTTTGACATGCCCGCTGCTGATGAGGTTATTTTCAATTTTAGAACCATTCACACCGCTATTCCCCGTCAAATAGATCTTATAATAATACTTCCCGGTTACAAGAGCTCCCAGGTCAAAAGTAAAATCAAATTTCCCGGGCTCGTCATGACGGCTAAGGTGAATCCTGACAGGCGTACCCATTACATCAACTATCTTGATTGTTACATCACCTGCTTCAGGGATCTCGTACTCTATTTTATTCATTAAATAATAACTTGGGATAAAGAAACCCTGTCTCATATATTCAGACAGGGTCTTTTAATTATTGAATATAGCTGCTTATATTCACTAGATGGCAAAGATGGCGGCTTATTTTATCAGGATCATTTTCTTTGTATCAGTATAACCGTTTGAGTTTAGCATGTAATAATATATACCGCTTGATAAATGGACTGCATTGAACTCAACGTTATAAGAACCTGCTGACTGGTTTGCATTCATTAACTCTTTTACCAATTGACCGGTGCTGTTAAAAACATTCAGCGAAACGAATCCATCAGTTGGAATGCTGTAACTGATAACTGTACTGGGGTTGAAAGGGTTAGGATAGTTCTGTGATAAACCATAAGTAAAAGGAGTATTATTTGTAATTGCTCCGGTTTTCGGAGTTACATTGAATATAACATTTCCAGCTGGTTTTTCAGTTACAGCAACCGGTTTTGAATCGGAAGTGTTTGCTAATTTATGAGCAACTAAGATGTAATCTCCAACCGGCAGACCAGTGATCTTTACATTACCCTTCGAATCACTGATTCCATATCCAAAATAGGTCTCTCCCTGCATTGCGTAAACAATTGCGTCTTTCACAGGTGTACCGTTATTTAATACTTTACCTTCAACTGAAGAAAGCGGCACGTTTGGCCTTAAAGCCACTATGCGCTGAACGTAAATATCGATATTAGTCAGATTAGTAGTTACGTTAAGCGGAACAAAATTATTCGGGTCAGTAACATTTGGATAACCGGTTGGCACAAAATCCATCTCAGGTTCGATATTTGGGAATCCTATAAGATCACTTCCGTAATATGCCCTTACAATACCTAAAAGATAATCGCCATACTGGTTTATAGGAGCCACTGCCTCTACGCTGCCATCTTCATTAAATAATTTCACAACACCACTTGTAACGATCTCATTGTTATCTGCATATCTAACCTTACCTGTTATATAAAATTCTTCAGCCTGTGTTACTTTTACAACGCCTAAGATGAAAAAAAGCGCTATGAATAAATTAGTTGCTTGTTTCATGATTTTATCCCCCTTAGAATAAATTATGTTTAGTGATTAATTAGTTGTTCAGTTCTTTTTTTAGCATTTCAAGTGAATCTGCGCGATCCCAATAGATGTTAAATAAACCTGATATAAAAGCTGCGAAACGTTTGTTTTTAATAATAACATCTGATGAATCTCTTGTTGAGACTTTTTCATCATACAAGCTGATATAAACAATGCTCTCGTCAAAAACTGCGAGAATCTGCGGTACTTCATTTAAGAAGCGTAAATCTTCGCCCTGCTTTACAAATCCCTCGCAAAGTGTGATAAGATCCTGTTTGGTTACATTCTGCCATTTGTCGTTTATCTTCAGCTTAAAGTTGGTAGAGTTTTCGTAAATTGACTTTATATAACCGCCGCGTTTAAACAGTTTTTTACTTTCATTATCAATTTTATCTGATACATTCCCCATAAAACGGTTCATTATCATAATGCCTTTGCTTGATTTCTTTACAAGCTCAAGGAACTTCAATTCCCTGTGAAGGTTAAAGCCTTTGATAAGCTCAACGTCGCTTTTGTATTCAGCCGGCTGCCTGGTTTTATACAGCGGTTTAATTTCGTTAAAGCAGTCTTTCAGACTTGTCAGCTTATTCTCATAGTCAGATTTTATCTGGATCTCAAGCTTGTCTTCAATGACCTTTGATGATATTACTTCGAATAATTGTTTTGTAGGAGTTGTAATTTCGTTACAGAAACCTTTTTTAGCGAAGCTGCGGAGTATTTCGTAAACAGATGGCCTTGGGATCTTTGCTTCTTTGGCAATATCCGCTGCACTCATTACCGAACCGGTATATAATGCAAAGAATACTCTTGCTTCGTAGTTGCTGAATCCCAGTTTCTCTAATTTTTCGATTTCTTTCCCCATGAACGAGTTGTTGTAGCTTTAACTACAACAAAACTAAATGAAAAAGAACGAGAAGTCAATACCCTTTTAAAACAGAACTTAATCCATCACTTTAAGTAAATTCTATAATTATTATTTATATATTGCTATAATCGATAAATCAAATGTGAAAATATTTTTTCAAATAAGTGCAGGAAATAGTCTGATTAAGATTGTAGTCCGTAGTTAGAAGTACATACGGGAATTGGGGTACTTTGGGAAGTCATCCTAGTATTAAACCTGAATCTTAAATTAATATTAATGCTAGGATTTATTTATCCCGTTGTTGGTGTTGCTTGACTTTTTCTAAGTTCATCAACAATCAACTTAAAACCTACTTCACAAAAACCATTCTTTTACTGTCTATAAAATTATCATTGGCTAGCATTGAGTAGAAATACACCCCCGATGCAAGACCCGTCGCATCAAAATCAACAAAATCCTGCATAGCTGCCTGGCGGGTTTCATTCAGAATTGTCTTTACTTCTCTCCCGGTCACATCATACAGTATAATTTTTATGTTCGCAGTAGTGGCAACGTTAAACACTATCCTCGTTAAAGGGTTAAACGGATTCGGGTAATTTTTTACAAGCCTGAAGTCACGGATTACCTCATTCGAACCGTTTGAATATCTGAAGATCAGGCTCCATCCAAGCAGCGCGCCGCCATCCTGAAAACCGTTATCAACAACACGCAGCTTCCACCGTCCGGCAGAATTCTCGCCATCAAGCAGCCAAAGTTTATCTATCGGCCTGAATCTGCCTGTAAACGGAGGCACGGCAAGCGAGCTATCTATAGCAATATCAGCGTCATCATCCAGAATAGTATTTGTGTAATTATTGCCATCCCATCCTACTCCGCCTGAAAGTACAATTTCAGTACCCTCGGGAGAGATCAGGCTGAACTGCAGGTCGGCATCAAAGGTATGCTCTGCATTTATCAGCACATTCACATCAAGTATTGTTTTAGCTATGGGATTATCGAGTATCGAGACAAAACTCGTTTCCCTTGCAGATGTAATTGTTATAGGTACATCCTGGCTGACAAATGTTGTATCATAAAATCCCGTATTACGAACGAACATAAGTTTTGAAGGAGCAATATTTCCCGGCGGGTTCACTCCCCTGCCTCCAAGCGGGTAAGTGATAAAATTCGGAACCGGCACGTTATCCTGTGCTGCAATGTAATAGTAGTAACCCTCGCTAATAGGTATAGCAGGAAGAGTGAAACTGTAGCGGTTATTAAAAATATTTGTGCCGTTGATGTACTTCAAGTCATTACTCTGCAGAGTGCGGTAATAAAGGCGCGGCGAGTTCACACCCCCGCTTACGCCATTGTTATCATATATATCTGCTTCAACAAATATTGAATTCATAAATATTTTTGATTCAGGCGGGTAGATCTTAACTATCGGCGGCACCTGGTCATAAATTGTCCCCGGGCCTTGCGGAGTCATTTGCAGGCACGCAAATGCATCAATAATGCCATAACCCATTTCATCATTCCACATGCCGTTTTCTTTCGCGACATTATATGAATAGTTGCCAACTTTGCGGGCAGATCTTTCGATTATCATTTTAACGGAATCACCCGAAATATTAATATTCTTAGAAAACATTAACCCGGCAACACCGGCGGCAAGAGGTGAGGAACATGAAGTGCCGTTTCCGCAAATACACCATGAGCCAAGCAATTGTGTTGTGCCTATATAAGTGCATGGAGCTACGATTTCCATTCCTTCGCCGTAACATGCGCCCCAATTCTGCACGCCTCCGATATTATCACAGCTTACTTTGCTCTTGCGCTGGTTACAGGGACTTAAGCCTCCAACGCCAACAACCTCAGGCATTGAAGCCGGATAAATTACCTGGTTAGTATCTGCATTTCCGGCACCGCCAAAAACAACAGCGCCTTTTCCGTTCCTGCCAAAATGTACGGCATTTTGTAAGGCAAGAGTAATCAGTGAACCGGGTATTCCCCCGCCCCAACTGCAATTCATAACACATGCGCCGTGTGACCATGCCCAATTAAGTCCTTTTGCCAGAATAAGATCGGTTGTGAAACCTTCCGGTGCAGGACCGAAGACTCTTACAGGCATCACAAAACAACTGTAAGCAACACCTGCTGTCCCCACAAAATTATTGCCCGTAGCAACTGCAGTGCCGCTGACACCAGTGCCGTGATAATACTGGTCATAAGGCCTCTGGTTATTATCATATGCATCGTACCATAAACTGCGGTCGCACAAATTAGGCCTAAGATCAGCGTGATTGGTATCTATTCCGGTATCTATTATAGCTATCAGCACATTTGAATTTCCTGTTGTCACGTTCCATGCCAGTTCAAGATTCATGTCACATCCGGGAGTGCCAATAATTCCGTCCGGAATGTTGGTACCGGTATTTTTAACATGCCACATATACGGAATGAGTGTATCATTTGGGAAATTTGCTCCGCCCGGTTTATGTTCAGTTCCGTCAGAATGCCCTGCATCAAGCAACATCCCTGTGCGGATAAAATTCGGGTGCGCAAACTCTACCATTGGCGTTATGGTAAACTTATTGGCAAGATCAAAAACATTATCAGTGCTGTTGGGGTTTACTGAAATAAGGTAAGTACTCTCAAAACTACTGACTTTTTCAATTGTAGTAGCATTGAACATCGTGTTTAGATTGTTAAGCTCACCGGAAGAAATATTCTTTTTAAATTTCACTATCACTTCATCAGTAGAAAAATGCAGTACCTTATCATTATATATGAATGACATTCCAACATACTTAACATTCTGATTTTGCTTGACCATCAAGCGAATATCTGAAGCAAGATTTTCGGAAACACTATCTTTAAGTTTAACAATTGAAACGGAATTAATACTTCCGGATTCGTAAGATGATTTAAACTCCATAGTCTTTTCAGTGTATGGAGAAATACTATTTAAGACCCTGCTTTTTTCATTAATGGAAATATTGCTTTTGAATTTAACTGTAAGGTAGCCATTAACGCGCTGCATATTTAGTTTTTGATTTTGATGGTAAAGGAAATACTCACTGCCGCTGGATAAGGACGTTAAAAAAATGAGAACAAAGAATAAGCAAGTATATTTTTTCATTATCTTCTTCTAATCCTTTTTAGTGAAACCAATACGTAAAATTAAGCAAAAAATATGAGTAAAAATATGAAAGTTCTATGCTTTACCTGAATCAATTAAGATTTACCTTGCAGCAGTATTTACACCTCACTCCCATCCCCTCTCCTCTCAGGAGAGGGTGTCCGTCAGGGCGGAGTAACGTTACAACAAAACATATGATATGTTATACAACTATTTGTTATCGATTATGTTTACTCGTCTTCAAAATCCCTTAAACTGCGCTCTTTCTTTTTAGCTCCATGTTTTTTCTTATCTTCAAGAATACCAAGTTTTTTAGAAAGACTTTTAACGGTCTTGACCCTGTATTTTTCTTTCTTTAAAGCGCCTTCCAGCAGTTTAACGAATTTCTCGGTGACTTTTTTCTTATTTCCAAGCTGCGTTCGTTCGGTTTGCGAAACAACCCTTATGTTGCTCGCGCCATCTATCTTATTGTATAATTTTTTGGAAATAACTGCTTTGGCATCACTAGAGAGTGTCATAGAATCATTGATATTAAACACCAGCTCAACTTTGGTTTCGACCTTGTTGACATTCTGTCCCCCTTTTCCGCTGCTGCGTGAGGTATTGAAACTTACTTCCTTCAATATTTTATTAATATCTATTTGATCTATCATTTCAGATAATTTAATTATTGTTCTACCGGAGAAAAGCCCTTACCGATCTTTACAGATCTTTTGAGTGACCTCACAACATACTGCTTCGATGTCTCTATCGACCTTATGAGAGTTTTACCCATTGCGAGATTTGAAACAATGGCCGCCGAAAGCGTGCAGCCGATACCGTGAGTATTTTTAGTATTCACATAATTTGAACTGAACATATGGAAAAACCTTCCATCAAACATAATATCCATACCTTTTGGAAGTCCCATGTGGCTTTCCAAATGGCCGCCCTTTATAAGCACATTCTTAGCGCCCAGCTCGTGCAGCATAACTGCAGCAGTTTCAAGGTCATCAAGTGATTCTATTTTCATACCTGTAAGAGTCTCTGCTTCGGGGATATTTGGCGTAACCAGGTATGCCATTCTGAGAAGACTTTTCTTCATAGCACGGATCCCTTGCGTGCTAAGCATGCGGAAATTGTTCTTCGAACGTATTACAGGATCAACAACCAGCTTCAGGTTTTTTCTTTTCTTCAGTAAATGAGCAACTGCCTCAACAACCTTTTCATTTGCCAACATTCCGGTTTTTACTGCAAGTATCCTGAAATCTTCGAATACACTATTTAACTGCGCTGTGATAACTTCGCTTCTAATGGCATATGAAGATGTAACTCCCTTTGTGTTTTGTGCGGTTAATGCAGTTACAACACTAAGGCCATACACACCGTGATTTTTGAAAGTCTTAAGGTCACTTTGTATACCTGCACCCGCGCCGGGATCAGAGCCTGCAATTGTCAAAACGCATGTTTTACTTTTCATATATCTTTTTTCTTAATTCTTTAACGGCTATAGCAGGATTCTTGCTTTTAAGTACTGAACCAATTACTGCAACTCCGTGTACGCCTGTTTGGATTACTTCCTCAATGTTGTTCAGACCAATTCCGCCAATAGCCAGTACAGGGATCTTAACAATCTTCAAAATTCTCTTCAACTCTGCTGTACCCTTAGGCTTATCAGGTTTGAATTTTGAGCCAGTGGCGAAAATATGCCCGTAGCCTATGTAATCTGCTCCTTCTTTTTCTCTTTGAATAGCTTCTTTTAATGAGTGCGCGGTTCCGCCGATAACTTTTCGTTTGCCAAGAAGCTTTCTTGCATCCTTTATGCTGATGTCTTCTTTGCCGAGGTGCACTCCCCCGGCATTACCTATAATCATTGCAACATCTACCCTGTCATTATTAACAAATAATACATCATGTCTTTTGCAGAGTGCCGCGATCTTTGATGCTTCTTTGATAAGCAATGCAGTTGGCAGAGTTTTATCCCTGAACTGTATCATATCCGCACCGCCTTTGATAGCCATTCTTGCAATTTCATAGTGCGTGTACTTTCTCTGAATTGCAGTATCAGTAATTACACAGAGTTTTCCAATCTTTTTCATCTATAAACTTCCAAGTGCTGACTTAAATTCGCTGATTGATCCTTTGATATTTTTTGATGCCATGACTTCCCTTATAACTGCGACTCCGTGTGCGCCGCACCGGGCACATTTAACTGCCCTTTGTGCATTTATCCCCCCAACTGCAAAAACCGGAATTTTTACTTTCTTACACACATGGTTAAGCATTTTAAGCCCAAGCGGAGGGCCGTACTTAATTTTTGCGGGAGTCCGGAAAACAGGACCTAGTAAAACATAATCATAGCCTTCTTTTTCGGCTGAAACTGCATCACTCAATGAATGAACACTCTTTCCGCAAATCAATTTCGGAGCAAATTGCTTTACCTGAGCCAAACTTATCCCATTTACGGGTGAATGAACGCCGTCTAAACCGGCAAGTATTGCAATATCCACTCTATCATTTACAATGAGCTTAATACTTTTGTTTGAAGCTGATTTCACTCTACGGGCAAGCCTCAGAAGTTCACTAGCCGGAAGATCTTTTTCCCTGATCTGAATTGCCTTAACTCCGGCATCTATTAGCCTTTTCGTAAGAGCAATAAGATTCAATTTTGAGAGTTTTCTGCCCGTGATAACCAGCAGGCGGAAATCAGCTTTCACTTTTGGCGGAGTTTTCAATTTCTTCTAATTGATCTTCTTTACGAACTGTTCCTTGCCATCAGAATAATCAGTATAAATACCCGAGGAATAATCGCTTTTCATTACAAAATGCCCCAGCGTATTTCCCTTTCTGCTTTCAACCCATATCTGGTCATTCTCAGGCGTATTCTCTTCATATGTAAGCTTGTTCTTCATACCGTCAGCGTGAACAACGAAATACTCAAAGTCATCCATAACTATTGATATCTTCGAGTCACCGAAATAGTAACTTCCTACAAGCCCCTGTGATTTTGCAGAACCCATTGAAATAAAAACAAGCAATAAAATCGGAATTAATTTTATCATATCTTATAATGTGGTTTGATTTACTTCTCTTTGCTGTTATGAATTTATCATGCCATCAACCGGAGATGATGCCTTGGCATAAAGTCTTTTCGGTATTCTTCCCGCTTCATAAGCCAGTCGTCCTGCTTCAACAGCAAGCTTCATTGCTTTTGCCATTTCAATCGGATGCTGGGCCTGTGCAATTGCGGAGTTCATAAGTATTCCGTCAACACCAAGCTCCATAGCAAGCGCAGCATCACTTGCAGTGCCAACACCTGCATCAACTATCAATGGAATATCAATCATATCGCGAATGATCTGAATATTATATGGATTGCGTATTCCCATCCCTGAGCCTATTGGCGCGCCAAGAGGCATCACAGCTGCACAGCCCATATCAGCAAGTTTCCTGCAAGTAATTGGGTCATCGTTGCAATATGGCAGCACTATGAATCCGTCTGAAATTAACTCTTCAGCCGCCTTAAGCAATTCCGTCACATCGGGAAAAAGTGTTTCATCATCGCCAATAACTTCGAGCTTTATCCAGTTAGTTTCAAGCGCCTCACGTGCAAGCTGTGCAGTCAAAACAGCTTCTTTAGCCGTAAAACATCCAGCAGTATTAGGTAGTATGGAATACTTCGAGCGGTCTATCATGTTCATAATGCTTTCCTGACCGTTCGGACTCGTCAGATTCAGCCTGCGGATTGAAAGCGTGATGAAATCGGTTCCGCTTGCCTCAAGTGAGCGCAGCAT
>JAIOIK010000131.1 GCA_019912545.1 Ignavibacteria bacterium
TCATAGAATCTCTTTTCATAATCCTTATTTCTTTCCTCTACGTTTGTTATCCTTTCATCCGGCTTAATTTCAGAAATACCATATTTCTCTTCATATGGTTTTAAAACATTACTTTTGGTCACTTTTATCATTTTATCAATTTCACTACGCTGTCTTGCTTCTAAATGATAATTAAGTATAATTTTTTTGCCCTGATATTCAAACTGGCTAATATTATATAGTCTTTTTATCTGGAAATCCTTGTCATGTTTTTTATCATGTTCATTGTTGTCTTTTAATACGAAAACTTTTTGACCTACTTTAAGCAGCTTTTTATCAGAATAATGACTGTATTCAGGATAACTTAAATTTATATATTTTACTATATCTACTGTTCCGTATTTATTCTTGAATTTACCAATATCAGCAGAAGCAATAGGAATCATGACTCTTTCTATATTTTCACCATCTCTATTTTGCAGATATGCAGCATAAGGTATTGAACCGGCAGCAGAATAGTAGTTGTTTTTATAATTATGTTTAGATAAATAGTTTAAACGCTGTTTTACAATTTTACCTGCATTAGTTTTGATTCGCACATGCCTTATGATGTTTCCTTGATGGTCTTTTACATCTGGGTTTTTCTTTTGTGCCTTAACCAACTGCTTTATTACTTCATCAACAATATCGTCAATATATTTTTTCGCTTCTTCAATGCTTACTTTTTCTGCATAGAAGAATTCCTCTTTCCCCTTTTTAAATATCCAGTTACCGTTTTTGTCAAGCAACGGATTACCGGCTTCATCACGTTCTACGTTTCTTAATTTTGCTAGAAATGTTTGTTTATATAGAGTAGTTCGAATGCTATCGCCTTTTGCCTTCTGTATTATTCTGTTTCCATCTTTATCTTTGATATACTCGCCATTCTTGTTTTTTAGATATACGATTCTTCCGCGTTTACGTACTATTTTATACGTTTTTTTGAACAGAGAATCCTTATGATAGTTTACAATAATAAGTGTATTTTCAATTTGTTTTATAAATTCTTCCGCGCTGAAATCATCGAATGGCTTACTAATAAACTGTCCCCGTCTTTGTTCTTTCCATTCGTACATTGTTTTAAGTAATTTGTCTCTATAACTGCTGTTAAGAGGTATTAAAGTCAATACCGCTGCATCAATTGCGTGATGTGTATGCTTATCACGATTCTTAATTTCATCTGCTTCCTGAAAGCCAAAGATCTTTCTAAATTCTACATTTACGGAGGCTTTTTGAACTTTGACTTTATTAAAGTATGTGCACAAAAATTCACGTGCATATTTAGATATCATCTGTGTATCTGTAAGCTGCCTTCTTGCCCAGCTTTCTTTGACTTCTTCGCATGTGAAACGTTCAATTTTGTCTCTCCAGTAATCCAGATGCATTTTATAGTAGTGTTTATCCTGAATTCGCTTATTTTTCACTGCTTCATCTTCGGATCCTTTTGCCTTCTTTTTATCTTCGTATAATTTAAAGAAATGTTCCCTGAGTTCTACCCAATGTTTTAATCCCCTCTCAATTGGGCTACCCCAACCTTCCACATCATCAGTGTAATTGGCGCATTGAGTGGGCAAAAGTTTTTTCTTCTTATCACGGTTATACCATGCGTAGCATACAGTTTGATTTGCCATGGTGTTATCAGGCAGGAGGCTTCTTGGGATTGTATGTTCAATATCAATTTCGTTAGAAAAAAGATAACTGAATTGAATAGGTTTCCCCGTGTACATACAGATACCTTTTTGTTCCCGCCAAAGCTCGTATCTTTTGGAAGCATCTTTTTCTTTAAGTATTAATTCGCTTACAAATACAGTTTTCCCGTTCTCATCTTCTACTTTATCAGGTATCTGTTCACTCCATAATTCAAACCTCAGGATACCTTCATTAATATTTACATCAGAATTTTCATTTTCTTTTAGTTCCTCCATAACCTTCTTAATACTTTCCCGTATTTTCTCACGATATCTTTGATATCTTTCTATTGCTATACGCCTGTTATTGTCATTCAATTCACGAGCTAATTCAATCACAACTTCAGTATCATTATCAATACTACCGTTAACAATCAATTCATTAATAAATTTTCTTAATATAGTTAGCGCCTTATTGAACATGGGGTTTTTAATGCTGTCTATTAAGGGTATTGATAGGATATCTTTGCCTGTGGATTTATCTGTTATCGGTGCCTTGTATTTATTTTGCTGTTTTGAATGATGGTACAATTGAGATACATCAATATCAATACCTTGTCTTTGAAATTCAGATCTCAAAATGCTATCTAAAGTTGGTATTGCGCAATAGCGGTGTTTAGTATCTGCAAGAAAGCTCTTATACATCGATGTTACACTTTCAAGTATATCATTCTTTTCTTTATCCGGTAGTTTCTCCCATGTTTTTTCTCCATAATGGCGAATACAACCTTCTCGTACATTAGTTATATCATTTTCGGTCAGTTGATGCGAGCTATTGTTTTCAAAATATTTATCATTAGCATGCTGGCCTTTCCATAAATCTATTATGTTATTACAAATTAAAGTTACAGCTTTGTGGCTTCTGTATTCTTCATTTGCCTGTTTTATGACAGTAAATATCTGGTCCTTTTTATTTTGCCAGTTTTCCCCCAATAATTCAGGTATTTTTGCTATCAATACTGCTTCATTATACAAAAAGCCGTTTTCCAGAAAAGGTATGATTTTGCTAATAGATTTAATGCTTAGGTCAGAAAAGGATGATGCAATAAGTTTCTTTAGTTCAGCGAAGGGATTATATGCTTTACCATTTTTTTTGTTTTTGTTTTTTACTTCTATTTTTTGTGTAGCAAATTTATTTAGATATGATTCATCAAAATTATACAATGCATGCCACAAATCGAAAATTGAATATTTGTCCTTAATTATTTTTGGTGCATTACCAATATTATAATTATATAATTCCTTGATTTGTTTTTCAGCAAGCTCACCAAATATTTGAATTAACCCTTTGCAAACCGGCATAGTTGAAGCAGTATGGTCTTCTTTGTAATTGTACTTACATTTTGTGTTAAATTTCTTATTCAAGTAATTCTTGATTTCGGTAAATTTAACATTTTTGTCTCTTTTCAGAAAGAAATTACTAAATAAATCGCTCCGTAAATCTTGTGGTAAGAATTTCATTGTCTCATCTAAATCCAAATACTTGATTGTGTTGATAAACTGCCATGATCTGAATATCTCAAACAGCGGATGAGAAACAGGGCAGCGCAATCTGTCTTTTTCTAATGTGCAGCGTCCTATATTCCCTTTCTGGCTTCTTAAAGGTCTCTGCCATATAATAGCTTTCCATAAACTGTGGACGAACTCATCCTTGTAAATTCCCATTTCATTTCTTGTAATGTCAAATCCCTGGGTTTTACACAATTGCTCTAATTCATGCCGGTATTCTTTTCGAAGTGGATATTGATTTCTTGCGCGCTTACCTTTATCTAAAAATTCTTTTTTTAAAGCTTTTGCGATGATTCCGTCATTATTATGTAATGCAAGCGCAAAGCCTTCTTTTTCCCGGCGTTCCAATTGTTTTTTCGTTTCACTATCTTTCTGTGCTTCTTCTACATTCAATTCATCTATATCGGATTCGCCAATATTCTTATAGCCTCGTCTTTGTACCAAATGATAAAGTGCTCTGCCAAATTCATGTTTGCTAACATGTGAATTTAAAGTAGCAATTCTTAATTCATAAGGATTTATATAATTAATACCACTCTCATAAGAAAAATCGCAAGCCAGCCATTTCTTGAACATCTGGCTATCGGGGAATTTTTGTTGTTTTCCTTTTTCATACTTACACCATAGTTCAAGTTCTTCTCTTAGTAATGGTGCATAGTTATTTTCTATTAGTACTTTCAGTAAGGCCCATTTACGATATTTTCGAGCCTGTAATAATCTTCTTTTAGAACGCGCTTCTCTGCGGTCTTTTGTAGGGGAAGTATAACCACTCTTGCCTTTCATCATTCCTGAATCAAATGTCACTACACCAGTAGTAATGTTTTCTCCTTCTTTTAATGACCAGCCAAGAGAAGAACTTCCCAAATCTAACCCTAAGATTTTCTTCATATATTTTGTTTTATAGAATTTATATGTATATTTGTAACGAAAGACAAATCACAACAAGGCTATAAGCCGCAGATTTTTTCTGGGCGACTGCTTAGGTAGTCGCCATTTTATTTATGTAAATTGATTTTCATAATTCTACAGCGATAAGCCTTGCCCCCACTTCTTCTAGGGGCATTTTTTTATCCTCCAAACAAAAAAAGGGCAATACGCAAAAGCGCATTCCCTTTGCGTACCCCCCTATGTTCAAATATTACGTTTTAAAAATTATATTTCAAGTGTAATTTTTTATACTTTAATTTGCTATTATATATTATATTTGTGGACTTCGTCCACGCGTCAGATTACAAACCTGACGCCACGGGTACTTCAATAAAGTAAAAACTATAAAAGTCTTTAAGACTTTTGTAGTTTAATCGATAAATTTAATTTAATAAATTAAGCCTTATCTTCAGAAACATAAATAATATTAAGCTGCTGCCGATGGTTAGCTGGTATAACCTGAAGCAGATAGCAAGTACTGCGTTTAAGTCAGTGGTCTCCGCGCTTATCGGGAGCCAGTCTGATAGAAGGCTGATACTCGCGCTGGCTTCGAGTGAAAAGGAATTTTATGATTACTCTATTCATTATTCCGGCGATAAGAACAAAGTAATTCCCGAACCTGATAAAAAACGAAAAGAGATCTGGATAGATTTCATCGCCGATACCGGAGATGGGTGGAACTCAACTTACTCGGTTGCATACTATGCATCAAAGCGGGCGCTTGATCTTAAAATTAACAACAGAGATCACAAAACCAATAGGGGAAATGTGCTTATCTTCGGCGGAGATGAAGTCTATCCAACGCCAAGCAAGCAAAGGTACAGGAACCGTCTGATAAATCCGTTTGAGCAGGCAATTGGTGATGATAAG
>JAIOIK010000132.1 GCA_019912545.1 Ignavibacteria bacterium
AAGAATACATTAGATTTTACAACCAAGAAAGAATACAACAAAAACTAAATAATCTCTCTCCAATATCATACAAGTTAAAGGAGAAAACACTCAACCTATCCCATTAAGAAATGGTACCCCTTTCGGGGTTCAGTGCAGAAAAGAGAGGGGGAAAAACATATGGTTTCAGGTATTCTCTCCCCTCTCCCTCTGGGAGAGGGGAGGGGGTGAGGTGGAGAAACGATGATAAAATTTCAGTGTATTCTATGTTAAAATAGTAGTTTATATTAGGAATTATTTTAAGAAATTATAGATTAGAATATATAAAGTAAAGGGATTACAACAGATTGAAAAATAAGATCTTAAGCACAACAGTAATTGGACTCATCAAAGACGGCAAGGCTGCAATTGGAAGTGACGGCCAGGTTACCGTTTCCAACACAGTATTGAAACACAATACCAAGAAAGTAAGAAAAATATATAACAACAAAGTACTGGCAGGATTTGCCGGCTCAACTGCCGATGCTTTGACCCTGTTTGAAAAGTTCGAGGCAAAACTAGAGCAGTACAAAGGTAATCTTCCCAGGGCAGCTGTTGAGCTTGCAAAAGAGTGGCGGACTGACAGATACCTCCGCCGGTTAGAAGCATTGCTGGCAGTTATGGATGATAAACATGCGTTCATTATATCAGGCAACGGAGATGTGATAGAGCCGGATGACGGCATTGTCGCGATTGGCTCCGGCGGAAGTTTTGCAACTGCCGCAGCCAGGATGCTTGTAAAATATTCAAAACTCTCTGCGGTTGAAATTGTAAAGGAAGCATTAAACACAGCGGCAGAGATCTGCATATACACAAATCATAATGTAACAATCGAGGAATTATAATTAATGAAAGAACCAACACAAATGGATATAACAGAAAAAAACCCTGACAATCGTGAGGCGTCTCCAAAAAAAGTGATAAATGATACTTTGGATGATAAATCAAAATCAAACGGCAAAAGCGAGACTAAAAAAGCCAAAGCAAAAAAAGAGATCAAAGAACCACAGCAAACAGAAATAAAGGAACTGACTCCTTCTCAAATAGTTGCTGAGCTTGATAAGTATATAATCGGTCAGGATAATGCAAAAAAATCAGTTGCCATAGCCCTGCGTAACCGGTGGAGGAGAAAACAGATCACCGACGATTTAAGAGAAGAGATAATGCCGAATAATATCATCCTTATTGGCCCAACTGGAGTAGGAAAAACTGAAATTGCGCGCAGGCTTGCAAAGCTTACCAATGCTCCGTTTGTGAAAGTTGAAGCTTCAAAATTCACTGAAGTTGGATATGTTGGCCGTGATGTTGAATCGATCATACGAGAGCTTACGGATCTTGGCGTCACTATTGTCAAATCTGAAAGAGCCATAGAAGTACAGAAAAAAGCCGAATACATGGCAGAGGAGAGGATACTTGATATCATTATTCCGCCGGTTAAGAAGAAAAGTGAAGATTCAGCTCAGCCTGCGGCTCTTGGATTTTCTCCATCACACGCTGAAAACGATAAAGAGGATAATTTTAATACCCGAGAGAAATTCCGCGAAAAGCTAAATAGCGGTGAACTTGATGAAAGGGTTATTGAAGTTGATATCAATACAGATGGAATGCCGATGATGCAGGTAATGGGACCCATGGGGCTGGACGATCTGGGTGTAAACCTGCAGGATCTTTTCAGCAGTGTTATGCCGAAGAAATCCAAAAAAAGGAAAATGACTGTAAAGGAAGCACGCGTAGTGCTTGTTCAGGAAGAAGCACAGAAACTGATCGATATGGATTCCGTTATAAAAGAAGCAATAGACAGGGTGCAGGAATACGGAATTGTCTTTATCGATGAAATTGATAAAATTGCAGGGCCGAACTCAAAATCACAGGGACCTGATGTCTCGCGTGAGGGTGTGCAGCGTGACCTGCTGCCTATTGTTGAGGGCTCCAGCGTTACAACTAAGTATGGAATGGTCAGAACAGATCATATTCTATTCATTGCATCGGGAGCATTTCATGTTTCAAAGCCGAGCGATCTTATCCCGGAATTACAGGGCAGGTTTCCGATACGGGTTGAACTTAACAGCCTGACTGAAGAGGATTTTGTGAAAATACTTACCCAGCCGCAGAATGCGCTGCTTAAACAGTATGAAGCGCTATTGAAAGCCGAAGATGTTGCTATTGAGTTCACAAACGACGGGATACTTGAAGTCGCAAGGATCGCAGCAGAAGTAAATGAACAGGTTGAAAATATCGGCGCAAGGAGGCTTCATACAATTCTTTCAACATTGCTGGAGGATATTTTATTCAACACTCCCGATAAGATCAAAGAAAAGAAGTTCAATGTTAACAAAAATATGGTTCAGGATAAGCTCAAAGACATAGTAAAGAACAGGGATTTGAGCAGGTATATTCTTTAATAGTTTTAAATCATACAGGTTTTATTAGTATATAAAGGAGAAAACAAAATGAAGAAATTAGTTTTAGTTATACTTTTGATAATTACAGGCAGTGTATTATCACAAGCGCAGGATGTTTCGGGGCTTAGGCTTAATGAAAAGAAGAATTCTCT
>JAIOIK010000133.1 GCA_019912545.1 Ignavibacteria bacterium
AAGAATACATTAGATTTTACAACCAAGAAAGAATACAACAAAAACTAAATAATCTCTCTCCAATATCATACAAGTTAAAGGAGAAAACACTCAACCTATCCCATTAAGAAATGGTACCCCTTTCGGGGTTCAGTGCAAAAAGGAGAGGGAAAACATACCTTTAGATATTGGGGTTTGTGCCCCTCTCCCTTCGGGAGAAGGTGAAGGGGGTGAGGGGAAAAACCAAGAAATGAGTTTAAATGTCAGAATTAGTACAAATAAAATATATAAACACTCACCAGAAGAAGCATTCGGTTGAAAATCCGGATATTGAAAATAATCGCCGGCCTGAATGGCTTAAGGTAAAGCTTCCCACGGGTGAGAATGTCGCATTCTTAAAAGAGCTTGTTAGCAAAAAACAGTTGAACACTGTATGCGAAGATGCTCGCTGTCCAAATATGGCGGAGTGCTGGCACCGCAAAACCGCTACATTTATGATACTTGGCGAAGTTTGCACAAGGTCATGCGGATTCTGTTCGGTTAAGCTGGGCAAGCCTGATGCATTAGATTATGATGAACCTAATAGAGTAGCTGAATCTATAAAAGAGCTTGGGCTGAAACATGCTGTGATAACTTCTGTTGATAGAGATGACCAGTTATTGGGCGGCGCTGATATTTTTGCAATGACTATTAATAATATAAGGGAACTCTCTCCTGACTGCAAAGTTGAAGTACTGATACCTGACTTCAGAGGAAATTGGGAAGCATTGGATATTGTCATTGATGCAAGGCCTGATATTTTGAATCATAACATAGAAACTGTTCCAAGGCTTTATCACTTTGTTAGGCCGCAGGCAAATTATGAAAGAACTCTTGAACTGCTGAAGATCGGAAAATCAAGAGGACTGAATACAAAAAGCGGTTTTATGGTTGGTCTAGGTGAAAGCGATGAAGAGATTTACAGCTTGATGCGTGACTTAAAGAATGTAAATTGCGATATTATAACGATCGGTCAGTATTTGCGTCCCACAAAAAGCCATCTGCCGGTTCAGCGATATGTCCATCCCGATCAATTCAAAGCATATAAAACTTTTGGACTGGAACTGGGCTTTAAGCATGTAGAATCCGGCCCGCTTGTGAGAAGCTCTTATCATGCGGATGAACAGGCTATTTGATTCTATATGTCATTCCCGCGAACGCGGGAATCCAGAAAAATAAATTTAATGAAAACCAATTTGTCGCCTGTGAGAAAATCGAATAAGATAGTATTCTGTTTTATTGATAGACATTATCATCCGGTGCTTGAACAAAGTTCATGAATTGAAAGATTTCCGTTTGGGTCCCCGGTCAAGCCGGGGATAAAGATTTTTTAAACATAATGGAGTATAATTATTGAAAAGGTTTCAAATCTATTTATTGATGCTGTTGGTTACTTCGGTTTTCCCATCACAGCTGTTAACACAAAAACTTAATCCCGAAACAACTGAGTACAGGTACTGGATCTGCTTTATAGATAAAGGCGAATTTAAACCTGGTGATGATTATTCACCGGGAAGTGAAGGATACCTGGCTGCAAAAGCCGGGCTTACCGAAAAAACTTTGTGGAGAAGATCGAAAGTACTTCCGCAGGATAAAATTGTCGGATATAATGATATTCCTGTTAACACAAATTATATTAACGGTGTAAAAGAGCTTGGCGGGAATCCGCATGCAGTATCAAAGTGGCTAAATGCTGTAAGCATTATGGCAAGGAAAGATCTGCTAGATAAGATCAAACTTTTGCCATATGTTGAAAAAATCGAAGGCGTGCATTTCCTTGAGAATGTGAACTATCTTTCATCTAAAACATTTACATCACTTCTTATGGATACGGCAGTACAGAAGAATAAATATAGATACGGAATTTCATATTGGCAGAATCAGCAGATCAACGTCCCTAAGCTGCATAATATGGGAGTAACGGGATTTGGCGTGAGCGTTGGAATGTGTGACGATGGATTCAACTGGAGAAAGCATGTCGCACTCAGAACAAGAGATGTTAAGGGTGAATATGACTGGATATATAAAGACGACTCCGTCCAATTCCAGGAAGATCCAAACCAGCTTCCTGAAGATGACTGGGACCAGGACGGCCATGGTACCGCAACGATGTCAACCCTTGGCGGATTCTACGAAGGCGAACTGATTGGGCCGGCTTTTGATGTTTCGTTTTATTTGAGCAAAACAGAAAAGAGCGTTACTGAAACTCCGATAGAAGAAGATTTCTGGCTGGAGGGTGTTGAATGGATGGAATCACAGGGTGTTGATGTAATCTCGAGTTCACTTATCTATAAGCCGTTCGATCTGCCTCACAACCAATACACATACAAAGATATGAACGGGAAAACTACCATTACCGTACGCGCGGCTGAGCTTGCCGCATCGCTTGGTGTTGTTATAGTGAACTCAATGGGAAATGAATACCATTATGGAGAGCCCAGTATTGTTTCTCCACCCGATGGCGAGCATGTTATTTCCGTTGGAGCTGTTGATAGCGCAGGAGAAATTGCGATTTTCAGCTCAAACGGTCCCACAAGCGACGGCAGGATAAAGCCTGATGTTGTTGCAATGGGTGTTGATGTTTATGTAGCTGCAACTTATTCCACCACGTTTGATACTAACGGATATAGTTTCATGAACGGTACAAGCTTTTCCGGACCGCTGACGGCAGGTGTTTGCGCTCTTATGCTTTCTGTTCATCCTGAGCTTACTCCCGCACAGGTTATGGAATCACTTAAAATGACCGCAAATAATAAAGATACTCCGAATAATATTTACGGATGGGGATTGATTGACGCGTATGACGCAGTGTTGCATAACGGAATGATAATCAGCAATAAGCCTGAGTTCATTAAAACAAGCAGCGGCTATGTATTCTCAGTTCATGTAGATTCGAAAAATACCGTTAAGGATGGCGGTGTGCTGCTCTATTATTCCTTAGAAGGCGGCGAGTTTGAGAGTGTTCCGCTAAGCCTGACGGAAGCGGCAGGCAGTAATAATTCAGGAAAATATTCGGCTATAGTTCCGTTCGATCCGTACAATGATAATGTTACATTTTATATTTCTGCTTCCGATGAAACAGAACAAAGAACAGTGCCATACAATGCGCCGGTAAAGTTTTTTTACATTAATAAGGAAAAACAAAAATTAGAAATTTTTTAGGTAAGCATATTGAATAAGTTTCACACAACAAAAAAGGAAACCGAAAAAGCAATACTGGTTTGCACAACAATACCCAAATCATCAACAGCAAAGAAGGTTAAGCAGAAAATTTCCAAAGAGCACCTTGAAGAGCTTGAGTTCTTGACTCAAACTGCAGGCGCGGAGGTTATTGATAAGTTTTACCAGGAGCGCGATAATATTGATAAGAGCCTCTTCATTGGCAAGGGCAAAGCTAATGAGATAGCCGAAAAAGTTGAAGAAGAGGGCATTGATCTTGTAATATTTGAAAATACATTAACTCCAACACAGATACGTAATCTGGAAAAAATCATAAAGTGCAAGATAATTGATAAGCCTGCTTTGATTCTCGATATCTTCGCGACAAATGCCAAGACGGCAGAGGCGAAAACACAGGTAGAGCTTGCTCAATTGCAGTACCTGCAGGCGAGATTAACAAGGCAATGGACGCATCTATCTAAGCAGGCTGGCGGTATAGGCACACGCGGACCGGTGGGCAGTAAAGGGCCCGGAGAAACGCAGATTGAGACCGATAGAAGGCTTATTTCTTCGAGGATATCTATGCTTAAAGAGAAGCTGAAGAAAATTGAAGAGCAGCGTAAAACTCAGCGGCAGCAAAGGGGCAATTTCTTCAGGATAGCGCTTGTTGGTTACACGAATGTTGGTAAATCAACTTTACTCAACCAGCTTACCGATGCAGGCGTTTATGTTGAGAATAAATTATTTGCGACGCTTGATACATCTACTAAAATACTAAAGGAAATTAACGGCGAAAAACTTCCAATGCCTGTTCTGATAAGCGACACGGTTGGATTTATCCGCAACCTTCCGCATGATCTTATTGAATCATTCAAAAGCACTCTTGCCGAAGTTATCGAAGCTGATATGCTGCTGCATGTTGTGGATATAAGCTCCGAAAGTTACGAAGAGCAGATAGCAGTTGTGAATGAAACACTTGCCGATATTGGCGCGGATCTGAATTCTGTAATTATGGTATTTAATAAGGTCGATAAGCTTGTGGATGAGAACAAACAGGATATTATCAAGGCGCTTAAGCTTAATTACACGGATTCAGTTTTTATCTCTGCATTCAAAGGCATAAATCTAGGCAGCCTGTTTGATA
>JAIOIK010000134.1 GCA_019912545.1 Ignavibacteria bacterium
AGGTCAAAGGTAAACCTTTGACTGCCTCTGAGTAGCCCCGCCATTTAGAGGCTGTCTCAAAACCAGTGGGACAGACATTCCTGTCTGTCGAAAACTACATTTATGTTTAACAATCACAGACAAGAATGTCTGTGCCACTGAAAAATAGAACTTTTGAGACAGCCTCTTTATGGCGGGGGTTTGAAGTAAGAAAAAAATACGGGGCTTTAGCCCTGAACATATAACGTAATTCCAGAATTTTTTCTTTCGTTCTTTTGTCTTGATATCCCGCATCAAGTGCGGGACAGGCGTCAGAACCAAAAAATCAAGGCTCATGAAAATTACCTCCGCCAGTTGGCGGACAAGTTTCATTATCTTCGCCTTACAGGAAAATAATTGGCTGCGCCAAACAAAGTTTGGCTTGCCGTCCTCCGGTTCGGCCGATATGGATCGGCCTCAGACACATTTTCCTGCGCTTATTCTGCTCGATAATTTCTTTACGGCAATTTTCATAGGCCATCCAAAATCAAAAACAAAATCAAAAAAAAGACGACACAAAAGCTTTTAACCCCGTAGGCCTGCCTTCCGTCTGAGCCGGACAGGTCTGCAGGCAGGGGTTATGTTTGTAGCTTTTGATTTTTTTTATATGATGAGCCCCGCTCAGAAGGAGCCCCTTTGGGGTAGGGGCGGCATGTTGCTTTTGGAGAGTTGAAAACATCTAAATTAGTTCAAAAATTACATGTCGAAGGAATCGACATATGAGATTTTCATGTCGAAATTTGGTTGAAAAATCGACATGAAGCTAAATCGTAATATTATATACTTTTGTAATAACAATATTTAACTCTACATAAAAAAAGAAACGCCCTGTAAAACAATTTACAGAGCGCCAACCCAAAGATACTATCTGCGGGGCTGCTAAAATTTTAAACGCTGATAAACAGGGCAAAGGCGCAAGGCCTTCCACCTCCAGTCAACTGGATTGTTACAAATATAATAAAATATTTCTAATCTGAATGGCATTTGTAGAGACGGGTTTCAAACCCGTCTCACAGCTTGTGGAGTAAAAACGGTTGTTGGGGAATGCTGAACAAATGTATTACCTATAGCCGGGAGACAGGTCTAAGACCTGTCTCTACATAAAAAGAAATTCAATTCATGTGCGTTACAACTTTTTTGAAGGGCATTTGTAGAGGCGGGTTTCAAACCCGTCTCACAGCTTGTGGAGTAAAATCGGTTGTTGGGGAATGCTGAACAAAGGTATTACCTATAACCCGGAGACAGGTCTAAGACCTGTCTCTACATAAAAAGAAATTCAATTCATATGCGTCACAACTTTTTTGAACGGCGCGATGACGCGCGTCATTTCGGGGTTTATGGCTACATGCTTGCTCCGAAGGAGCCCCTTTGGGGCGGACTTTTCCACCAGTTGGCGGACAGGTCTTTTGCCGATGGGATCACTCTCCACCGAGGCCGGACACATTGCATCATGCCGGGTAAGAGGTTTAGGAGTGTAGAATTTATACAGGTGACGCTTGAGCCAGTCGATTGCCTGTGTGTGTAATTCGAGTACAAGCATTTGCTGGGCAGTGACTGAGTTTGTTTTAATTTTTTTCATGGGTTGGGATATGGAATTGTATTAAATACTAATTCGTCATTAGTTAAGAATTTCTTAAATTAGGTTTATTTATCGCTATCGGTCTTTCATTTCAATTCTATCACGAATTGTTTGAGTTAAAATTTCATAAAGTCTTGGTAAAAATGCAACATCAAAACCAAATTCTTCAAGAATAGTTTTATCAAATTGTATACGATCACTTTGGGAATACTCCTCGTTGTAATTTTTCATCGCCCTAGTAGTTAATAATCTAAAAGACTGAATAATCTTTTTTTGTGACGCATCTGATAACAAGGTTGGATCAAGTATTCGCATTTTAGTTTTGAAGAAGTCAGAATTAAATTCTAATGCACCTAAATTGCGCCTTACTCCATTAAGTTCTACTATTAATATGCTTATAACCGAATTAAGAAGTGCAGATATTAATTCCACATTTTTTTTAGGAACTCTAATTGCAACTAATCTCTGATTCAAGTGTATCAAATTTTTAGAAAAAGCAAAAAAAAGCTTTTTATTTGGGTTCATCGAAATAAAAATATTGGCGGGTTCCTCTACTCGGAGAGTGTACCAATAGGGCTTCCGTTTAGATAACACTGTGGGGTACAGTTTCCCTGTTTTATTTCTACCAAGTGAGAATTTTTGAATCCATTTCCATGCATTGGGAAATCTTTGCTTAAGTTCATCCTCGGGTTTGTCACAAAAGAAGAAGCTATAAGTTAGTGGAGCTTTATGCTCTATCAAGGAAATTTCTTTACTCGATTTTAATGCAGGTATTAAGAAATTCTTTTCTATTTTATTATGACTCACAGTACTTTCACTAAGTATCTGATAATCATCAGTATCAGCCCTAGTTCCTCTACCAATATCAACAATATCTGGAAAAGGGTTAATCAGTTTTGATCTGAAATATTGTAAAGGGTCTTGTGCAAGAAAGTTAATAGCCCAGTTTTCCTGTGTTATCAACTGCTTCTCAAGGTAGGACCTTTCGACAATTGATACGGATACTGAACCATCTTTTTTGTGATAAACAGACTTGAATTGCGTGTCTTGTTTCCATTCATTATTTTGTGGATGATCACAATGATTTATCTGATTGTATAATTCATCCATGACCGCCAACATATTGTCTCTTTCTCTTTCAGGAAAAAGTTCTTCAAGTTTTTTGTTTAATGTCACAAAACGTGTAGGTTCCTTATCGGTAGTCCTTTGTACTGTTGTGAATATTGTGCTAACTTTAGAATCATGAAACCAATGTTCAGCGTTGCTTCTAAAAATATAACGAACCGAGAAATTATTCAATAGAAATTGTTTAAATTGAATCCCGTAATTCTTCCCAAGCCAAGCATTTGAAGTTATAGCAGATATATAACCAGACGATTTTAAGAATTTCATCGAGTTATGAAAACAATATACGAAATAATCTGACCTTTCATTAATGTCAAATAACCTATCTTTTTTATTGGGGATATCCTCTTGTTGAATAAAAGGAAAATTACTTATAATGGCGTCGAACTGTGGTAATGTAACTTCAATAAATTTATCCTCTCTGTTAGGATTCGGATACTTCAATTTCTGGTTTGGTAAGATATTGAAATAATCACTTCTGGTAATGCGAGGGAAATTATTTTTATCGTTCAAATTCTGTTTATAGAGATTAATAACAGACAAGACGGCAGGGAAGTGGGAAATATCGTTACCCCAAATTTGAGTCAATAATTTCTGATGGTTATTATTACCCATATATAAAAGAATTCTATAGAAAACAGATAGAAAAGTTCCCGTCCCGGAAGTTGGGTCAAACAAAACATCGTTAGAGCCACTCACGGCAGACATAGAAACTAAAGATGCTAAAGTTTCCGAGGTAAAATATTGACCAAACTTCTGTTTCTCTTCTTGAGGTACGAGATTCTCTAGTATATGACCTATTACTTCATTTGGTAAATATCTGAAGTCAATTTTATTGAAAACATTCAATAACTCTATTATATACTTGTCAATATTAGGATCAAAATCTATTTCATCTGTAAAGTCTTTCTCAAATACAGCTTGATAATCAATTTGTTTGGCTTCATTGAAAAAATAATTTAGCTGTTGTTTTGTGGAAATGCTTGAATTTAGTTTTAGCTTTGTAATTTTACCTGAAAGGTTTTCGGACAATGTCAAATAAAACAAGATCTTAGCTATAAGCTTGTAGTATGTGAATTTCGCTAATACTAATACTGGGTCAATCTTTTCTTTTCTTCGTGAAGAGGATGCTAGAATTTTTAATGTCGAACTTTCTAAGATTTTCCATTTTCCGAACTCATTTCGAAAATTCTTATCAGAATTGATCCTACTTTTTGTTGCTTCCCGAAATAGGGGTATCAAATAAATGGAGATATCAGAAATTGCACCTACTATATCTGACGAAATATTTAAAGCATTCTTGATAATGCCATCTTTATACAACTGCTCAAGATCATGTAAGATATCAAATAATCTTGTCTTAAGTATTGGTTCATGTATCAGATATTTTTGACGTTCCGCAAGATCGCTTCTTGAATTTATACCTTTTTCACTAGGATAAGACTTAAGAGGAAATATTGAAGCAAGATTATATTTATTGTCTTTAATAAGCCAAATGGTAGCATCTTTTCCATTCCATGTAACAAAAGAATTTGATTTCAAATGTTCTGCCTTTAACAAAGCATTTTCCAACATTTCTCTATCATCAACAGCTGTGTCTGGAAATTTTAGTTCCCAACCATTGAATACTAAACCAGCAACTTTATCTAAAAAAAGTAAGACATCAGGGAATCGAGTTTTATTTTCATTGGTTTTAATTCCCTCGTCGTTTGTAGCATCTTGGAAAATAGTTTGACCATTAGCTATAGCCTCTCTTATCCATCCTATGATGTGACCAGTCCAAACACGTTCATTTAGCGACATTCTTATTTAGGTAAGTTAGCAGGTTAAGTTGCTCTACAGATTTGTCTTGTTTAAGTTTCTTTAGCTTATCTAAAGCCAATCGTATTCTATCATTACAAATTTCTAAATAGTCTACAGGATGGATTTTATGTAATAATACATCTTCATTCTTTTCTATGCCAACAAAGGCTCTGTTTTCAAATATTGCAGAAATCAAGAAACTGCCACTACCGCAAGCATTATCCAAAACTATATCCCCTGGTTTGGTATATGTTCTTATCAAATATCTACCCAACTCTACTGGTTTCTGTGTAGGATGATATACCTTCCCTTCAGCTTCAGCAGTCTTTATATAAATATGGTCAATAATTTCAGAATCTTCCTCTATTATGTTTAATACATCTGTTGGATATCTTTCTCCGTTCTCACTTTTGACATGTCTGGGCTTAAAGTCTCCGTAACTTCCAGTATGCTGATCTTTCCTATAACCTTTGTCATAAGGTTCGCCTTTATCCATTTGAGGATTGTATGTAGGTTGTTTTTTGTAAAAAATGCAAATATCCTCATGCCTTCTTAAGGGTTGTATCTTGGCATTAAGAAAATTAGTGGGTTTTGACTTAATCCAAATGACTTTATACTTAAACAGTTTTTCGTTGCTTAAAATAAGCCTTGCTGTAAAAATGCCTTGTGAAGTAAGTGCGATTGCACCATTTTCCTTAATTATTCTCTCGTAATGTTCCCATAAGCTCGTTAAGGGTATAACTGAATCCCATTTATTTTGTGTTGTACCATAAGGCAAATCACATAAAATCATGTCAATGGAGTTTGAAGGAATATCCTTCATAACTTCCAAGCAATCACCTTGTATAACTTTATTTTTAAAATCTTCTATAAATTTCATCTTTGAATTTTTCAATTTACTTAAACCTAGCTTCTAAATAAAGGTGAATTTTCAAATTAAATCATAAAATTTGCATCAAGTCCTTCAAATAAAACTTACGTTCTTATCCTTACGTTCCCAAAACCCAAAACATTAATTTATGATCCGCTTAGTTCTTTATACGCCTTTTCAAGCAAAGGTATGAAAGAATGTAACTTTGTCTTCTCAGGATCTATGTAATATACTGCCGAATTCCAATTAGTCGAATACTTTTCCATTTTGATTCCTTTTGGTTGAAATTTTTCTGCAACTTTTAATGGAATTTTGATATAGAAAGCAAATGTCTTAGTGCCAATCCACTTTATGGAAAATGCGTTGAAGAATCCTAGCTTAAAGCCGCAATAAAAAGCATTGTACTTCATTTCAAGCGGCCATTTTTTCTTTTTCACAATTTTCTCAGTTTCTTCACAGAACTTCAAGAAATGCCTGACGCTTTGTTTATTCCTAGTGCTCTCATAAAAGCTGCGGTCATAAGTCATTAATCCTCGTGTTGTCTTTGTCCGTTTCTCAACTTCAGGCTTCAAATTGTTTACAAGCATAAATTCATTGTTCTTTTCTACCCATCTGGTTATTTCAATAAGATCAACATCATATCTAATTCTATTAATCATCTTTAAAGTGGTCTGATCAATTGTAGGTGCAATTATTATGATTCTTACTGTGTAATTATCCCAATCAATATCAATTTCATCAATTTGCTCGTCCCGCTCCAACCAAAGATTTTTTATTGAGTCAGGATTGCTCTCTGCCCAAATGGCATAATCTAATACCTGCGGTATTATCTCAGCATTCACATTAACATTTTTCATTTCTATAATACATACGTTTCCATTTGTATCAATTCCTATCATATCCGGTCGAGTCGTTTTCTTGCCACCTCTAATCTGTCTGCGTAACAGGCTAATATCCTGTAATAATTCTTTTGTATCAAAAACTGTCTTTTCAAAGTCTTCTTCGGATACAAAAGGCTTTGGTACAAGATTTAAAGTTTTGGAACTCTTATTTTTCCAGAATAAATTAGGCATGATTGGTATATAAAAGTTTTATAATGTTTTTCAAATTTAAACAATTTCAGCAATTTATGAAAGGTTAATTCTCAAAATCAAATAAAAAAAGGAGCTGCTGTTGATTGGATCCTTCACTAACGTTCAGGACGACAAATAAACAGCTACCCCTGCCTACGCCAAGGCTTCGGCAGGCAGGCCTGCCTATTAATTAGTTACACAAATGGTCGGCAGGCAGGCCTATGATTCAAAAATGGGGGATAGAGTTTTGTTAAACAAGTATAAACCCCCGTCCGAGATTTACCGAATTTGGTACAATTTAATCAATTGTCAAAACCCACCCTCCGCCAGTGGGCGGACAAGCTGCTGCGCTCAACGAGTCATTGACTCCTTGAGTCATTGACCTTTCAGGCTTGCATCCACCCCTCCGTAGGAGGGGAATATTATCTATGATATTTCTCAGCCTTTTAATAATCATAATATTTCCACAAATTTAGGAATATTATGCCAAAAAATTCAATAGAAGACAATTCACGCAGTGAAATAAACATATATAAGAACCCCGTTATCCGGTGGATACTTATAATCAGCGGGTTTGTGCTGCTTGGCATCGGAATTCTAGGGATGTTCTTACCCGTACTTCCCACAACAATATTTTTTATTCTTGCGGCATGGTGTTTCGCGCGCAGCTCAGAGAAATTCCATCACTGGCTGCATCATAACCGACTCTTCGGCAAGTACCTGCGTAATTTCCGTAACGGGCACGGCATGACCCTTGGCTCGAAAATCTTCAGCATAGCGTTTTTGTGGACGGGAATACTGGTATCGTGCATCTTCATGACGGAGAATCTTTACATAAGGATACTCCTGCTGGCAATTGCAATTGGAGTAACGTGGCATCTTCTGGCGATCAAAACGATTGAAGATTTGGAAGATTAACAGATTACAAATTACAGATTAAGAGAATACAGATTTGTCAAATTTCGGATTTCGGATTGGGGATTGCGGAATAGAAAGTTACAGGTTTCAGGTTACAAGTTTCAAGTAAAAACAAAAGCAAAGGCAGAAGCAGAGGGATAAAATAGAGAGTAAATTGTCAAAGAACAGGTCAGAGAAATTATCGGCGGAAGTGCAGAATGAGGACAGGGAATTCCTGAATGAACTTCGCCCGCGCGCGTTTAAGGATTTTGTGGGTCAGGATAAGATCAAAGGTAATGTGGGGATATCGATCGAGAGCTCGAAGAAGCGGGGCGACTCGCTTGACCATGTATTGTTCACGGGTCCCCCGGGGCTTGGCAAAACTACTCTTGCGTACATTATAGCCACAGAGATGAGTTCGCGCATTATCACTACCTCCGGCCCGGTGCTTGAAAAGCCCGGCGATATTGCAGGCATGCTGACGAAGCTTCAGGCGCGGGATATTTTGTTCATTGATGAGATACACCGCATACCGAAAGTTATCGAAGAGTATTTATACTCCGCGATGGAGGATTTTAAGCTTGATATCATCATTGATCAAGGGCCGGGAGCGCGCAGTGTGAGTTTGCAGCTTGAGAAGTTCACGCTGATAGGCTCGACGACACGTTCGGGGCTGCTTAGCGCCCCAATGCTGGATAGGTTCGGTATCCGCTGCCGCCTGAATTACTATAATATAGACGAGCTTGCTGATATCGTGAACCGCTCAGCGGGGATACTGAAGATAAAAATTGAGGATGAAGGCGCGCTGATAATTGCGCGGCGCTCGAGGGGGACTCCGCGTATTGCAAACCGACTGCTGAAGCTATCGCGTGATCTTGCTATCGTAAAGAATAAGGGCGTGATAACCGAAGCAGTTGCCGACGAGTGCCTGAATAATTGGGAGATTGATCACCGCGGACTTGATGAGCTTGATAAGAAGATACTCACAACTATCATAGATACATATAACGGCGGGCCGGTTGGGCTTAACAGCATTGCAGTATCGGTCGGCGAGGAGTCAGGTACGATTGAGGATGTTTACGAGCCGTTTTTGGTGCAGGAAGGTTTCATCAGGCGAACTTCGCGCGGGCGGGAAGCGACTGATCTGGCATACTCGCACCTTGGGTTGGTGAAGAAGGGTAAGCGGAAATCAGAGAATGGGATGTTTGATAGTTGATTTCGGATTGGGGATTGGGGAATGTCCCGCAAGCGGGATTTCGTCCGCTTAGGGCGGACTCAACAGATTACAGATTAAAGATTTTTCAACCTCACCCTCCAGCTCCCTCTCCTAAAAGGAGAGGGAGAGCCATAAGTTTAAATTCTCGTTCCCCTCTCCTCGCAGGAGAGGGGTAGGGGTGAGGTTAACTTTGAATTTCGGATTAAGTGAATTACAAAAAGCTGAAAACGGATTTTTATCATCAGCCGTGTTTGTGGGTTGCAAAGGAATTGATTGGCAAAGTGCTGGTGAGGAAGAAGGACAGGAAGGTTTACTCGGGTATTATTGTTGAGACGGAAGCATATACAGGATTTAAAGATGCGGCGAGCCATTCGTACCGGGGGATGACGAAAAGGAATGAAGTAATGTTCGGGGCGGGAGGATTTGGATATGTGTATTTTACTTACGGGAATCACTACTGCTTTAATGTTGTGACAGAAGCTGAGGGCACTCCGCATGCTGTTTTGATTCGCGCTCTTGGACCGGTGGAGGGAATCAAACATATGATGAAGAACCGCGGAACTGAGAATGTTTACAATTTAACTAGCGGGCCCGGGAAGCTTGCGCAGGCATTTGAGATTGATCTTGGATTGAATGGAGTTGATCTGGCAGGCGACAAGCTTTTTATTGCAGAGGTAAAGCGCAGAATAAATTACAAAGTGGAACGCTCAAAGAGAATTGGTATTACAAAGAATCCGGATGAGTTGTACAGGTTTAGCGCGAAAGATAGCCCGTATGTATCACGGGTGAATGTTAACAGGATCCTCAAAAATTTGGCAGCAGAGAAAAAATAATTAGTGATAATAGCAGATAATATAGTGAAGGTATATCCGGTCGGAGTTAATGCGCTTGGCGGGATATCTTTCCATATTGAGCAGGGCGAGATTTGCGGCTATCTTGGAAGCAACGGCGCGGGAAAAAGTACAACCATAAAAATTCTCTGCGGGATGCTTAGCCCAACATCGGGTACAGCGCTTATTAACGGATTTGATTCCGTGAAGGAGCCTAACAAGGTAAAGAAAATTATCGGATATGTGCCGGAATCCGGTGCGCTGTTTCTTTCGCTTACACCATTTGATTTCCTGGAGTTTGTTTGCCGCATGTATGATATACCTAAAGCAGATTACACAAGCAGGATACACAATTTCATGGAGCTCTTCGAGCTTAAGAGCGAGATCAACACGCCAATGCATGCATTTTCAAAAGGGATGCGGCAGAAAGTGCTGATAATTTCATCGCTTATTCATAATCCTGATATCATCATATGGGATGAGCCGCTTAGCGGGCTGGATTTCAATACTTCGATGGTTGTCAGAAGCCTGGTTAAAGACCTGGCCGCCGAAGGAAAGACATTTTTCTATTCAACTCACATTGTAGAAAGCGTTGATAAGATCTGCACACGGGTACTGATAATTAATTCGGGTAAGATAGTTTATGATGGCGGCATTGAAAATATGAACGGCACACAAATAGGCGAACTGATGGAAAAGTACGGCTCAGGAAATGATATTAAGGGGAAGCTGCAGGGTTTATACAAAAACGCTCCTGACCCCTGAACAATTATGAATACTGCTTGAAGCCGGTGAAATACATATTACTTCTGCTGCCTATCCTGTTCCTTCGCGGGGGTATTGTGTTTTCCCAGAGTGACTTTACAGATGTACAAACTTTTATAGATTCAAACATCACAAGGAATTTCATCTACACAAATTTTGATAATAACCACAATACTGCTGCCCTGATATCCAAGCTTAACTATTTCAAAAAAATAAAGAAGTTCGATCTTTTTTTCAAGAATTATTACTCTTCGTCGGTTACCAAGCTCAGTAAAAATCTTTATCGTGATTTTGATAATGTGAAAGCCGGGGTTGGCTACAACCTCAGCGATCACCTGAACATCTCCGGGAATTATATAGGGCAGTATTTTTCTGATGACAGGACTTTCCAGCTCAAAGGGACGTCATCAAGTATTGCATATCTTAGCGCATTGTATGAAAATGTTGTTAAAGGCACTCAGCTATATTCAACCCTGAACGCCGGGTACAGGGTGGAAAGCCAGTTTGATGAGCTCAACAAAGGGCCAAGCCTTTCGGGGGAAGTGAGTATCTACAATCTGAACATTTCGGATTTTTTAGTGGATGGCCAGTTGAAGGCAGGGTATGAATCAATTGATCCAAGGAAGAAAAGCCTGGGATACCTGCATTTATTTGTGCAAAGCCCTTCGGCAAATAATCTTGCGCGGAATGAATTTGACGGAGTATTTTCGAGGATAAGAAAGGATTTTTATTTCCCGGCTGACCAGAACTCAGTAGCGCAGTACGGCATTAATAATAATATAGAAAAGCGTGTTGAGACCTTATTCAGGGCATATGACAGGTTTGATTATTATATCTCTGATAATGTTTCGCTTGTTCTGAATTTAAATCCGAATTACAGAAGGGTAACTAAAGAAAATACTTATATACCTAATACACCTTTATTGCAGCCCAGCATTTATGATACTGATATTCAGGAGCTGAGTGTAGCCGGTGATATTGCCATGAATGTAACATCAAGAAAGATTGATTACCGGATAAAATTTTATTACAGAGAGCGCGATGAGAAGCATTTCCTTCTGAATCCTGCAAGGCTTGGCGCTAACTTTGTGAAATTGATTGAAGATAATGAAGCTACAAAAAATAACCATTCTTCGATATTCAATATTAACTCGAACTTATTCTATAACATAAATTTAATGAACAGGTTTGAGCTTTCGGGAAGCGCATCAATACTTAAGTATGACACTCAAAGTGAAGTTAACTATGATGACAGGGATGAGCTTGGCTTTATGGTTTTCCTGGGGCACAGGTTCAATAACCTGAAGAACTTAACGCTGGTCACATCGGTTGACCTGAACTTATATCATACTGTATATATCTTCTCGCAGAAGAGCTCTAACAATAACTGGAACCGCGTTTTAAGATTCACAAGCAAAAGTTTTTTTGAGCCATCAGACTGGTTCAGGAATATCGGCACGTTCAGTGTTTTGGCAAACTATACTGTGTATGATTTCCAGGATATAATTTCATCGGTCAAGAGTTATTCATTCCGCCAGATGAATTTAAAGGACTCAATGATAGTAAAGTTCAGCAGGCATTTTGGAACTGATATTTACGGCGAAATAAAACTGTATGAAAGGGGCGAGCTTAACTGGAGCGAGTTTTCACAGCGGCCGGTAAGCTATTTTGAGGATAAAATTATTAATTCTGAATTAAACTATTTTTTTAATAAATTTATAACACTCTCGGCGGGTTACAGGTATTTCGAGCAAAGAAGGTTCAATTATGTAAACGGTGAGCGTGAGTTTGATAATTTCATCAGAACTACAGGCCCGTTTGCGCGGCTGAAGGTGGAATGGAAGCAGAATTCAAATATTGAAATTATAGGCAGTTATGATTATTACAGGTACGGCGATGGCAGCCCGGGAAGCGAGAACAGCAATATTTTCATCAATGCTAATTTGAATTTTTGAGGCTCTTAAAGACTATCCCGAATGCGGGATTTCGACTGGCATGGATTGTCTCAACAAAAGTCTTTCTTTGTTTAGATAGTGTTTTTTGTTTTTTTAAATTTATTAAAATTATGAAATGAGTGCAGACTTTTGTAGTCTGTAAATTTATGACAAAGCTATTTCTTGAAATAAACTCAGATAAGAATAACATTAAGGATGTTGAATCATTTATGGAAAAGGCTAACATGGGATTTCACCTGCCCGATGACCAGTATGCAAGAATGATGATAGCAGTTACAGAAATTGCTATGAATGCAATTGTTCACGGCAATAAACAAAATTCCGGCAAAAAGGTGAAAGTATTTGTTGAGTATGATGAAAGTATGATGAAGATTGTGGTCATGGATGAAGGAGGCGGATTCAAGATCAATGAGCTGGCTGACCCGACAACTGAGGAGAATATTTTAGACCTTCACGGCAGGGGAATATTCATAGCGCGTGCAATGGTTGATGAGTTTTTCTACCAGCATCTCGAGGGCGGCGGAAGTGAGTTTGTGATGATTGTCAGGAAAAAATAGTAAAAAGTTAAAAGTTATAAGGTTTAAAGTTAAAAAGTTATAAAGTTAAAAAAGCAAAAGCTGTTTTAGAAGCTTTAGCCACGAATTACACTAATTACGCGAAGTGTTGTTTGCTTTTTGTGGCCTTTTTTTGGACCTCAATTGCTTTATTCCCCTCCAACGGAGGCCTGCCTGCTGCAGGCAGGGGTGGATTTGCCGCAGGCAAAGACGGTCTACGACTCTTCGAGTCGATCCACGATTCTTCGAATCCTGGATTCGTAGAAAGACTCGTAGAGGGTGGGTTAATTATTCAGTCAGACTATGAAGTATGAAAAGACTTAGCCACGAATTTCACACCTGCCTGCCGGAGCGCCGGCGCAGGCAGGAATTATACGAATTTTAATTTTGGAGTGCATTGACTGTGTCAATGCAGCTTTGTTGTTGCGCTTCCTGATCTGCGCGTTGTCTGATAAAACGCCCTAGTTACCCCCAGCCCGCTTGCGGGCTGAAAGCAAATCATCCCCGGGCATTTCGGGATGATTTGCTTTCAATCTACAATAGTAGAAATTTAAAAGAGCATTTAAACATTGCAAACTATGAATTGGTGGAGAAAATCTACAATAGTAGAAATTTAAAAGAGCATTTAAACAATTCTGCGGATCTTTGTGTGTGACTTATCTACAATAGTAGAAATTTAAAAGAGCATTTAAACTTTGGCGTTCTACTAAAATTTCGCAGTCTATCTACAATAGTAGAAATTTAAAAGAGCATTTAAACCTCGGTATCGCTTCCTCTTGCTATGTAAATCTACAATAGTAGAAATTTAAAAGAGCAATTTAAACTCGAATCCAACGGCTACCAGGCATCTTATCTACAATAGTAGAAATTTAAAAGAGCATTTAAACAGACGAAGTTCTATTAACTACAGCCGAATCTACAATAGTAGAAATTTAAAAG
>JAIOIK010000135.1 GCA_019912545.1 Ignavibacteria bacterium
GATCTTTATTTTCGTTTAAATTCTGCATACATGCTTTCAAAGTTTAGAATCATTACATCAAATTGCTTCATGTAATCCTGCCCCAGGTTTCCGTAGAAGTATTTCGAATTATCAAGCATGATCTCCTTTATCAAACTGACCTCATCCAATATTGCTGTTGATCCCGCAATATTTAATGAAATATTGTTAAGTTTATATCCTTTTACTTTTTTTGTTCCGCCTGCACCGCCTACTTCAATTTCTTCCTGTTTGTATTTAGCAGTTACATCCGCTTTGAACTTCTCGAAATACAGTTTATACAGCAATGTTGATCTTGCACCGGTATCAAAAGTAAAAGGCAGAGTATCGTTTCCTGTAACAACGTTTATTACCGGGATGAAACCATCCATAACCAGGTTATTGATCTCTTTTTTTTCGGCAATTTTGGGAACATAAACAGCGTTATCCATGATATGAACTTCCTTCATTTCGCGAATTACAGGCAGGCCAATTATACCATCTATTGTGTATAAGCCCCCTGCAAACGAAAGCGACTCATCCGGCAAGACGAGGAAAAGAACATTCTTAAATATCATATTCCCTATCAGCATTTCTTCTGCATATGCAAGCTCTGAATCCACTTTCCCGCCGGTTACTGATCCCACTTTGATCTTGCCCTTTAGGAAGATCATTTTAAGCTTTTCGGCATATGATTTCGTGACAACAGAGAAATTTGCGCCTGTATCAAAGATAAAATCGGTACTGATCTTATTCATCGTAACGGGAATATTCATTAATCCCGCCATATCCCTCGAAGTTTTGATCTCAGAATTTGATTTGAATTCACAGGTCTGCGGAGAAAGTAATGAGGCCGCCTGCCAGATTAATTGTGAATTCTTCGTCTCGGCAAGCTCTGTAGAATCGTAAATTGATGCATATTTGTCCAGTATTTCATTTGTGATATTATCAGCTTTTTTGTAATCATATGAATTAACGGCATTATGCAGGCTTGCCTCAAGCAGAGTCAGTTTCAAGGAGTCATTCAGGTCCTGAATCTCCATTTTCATTAACAGATCAATCAGGCTATCAGAACCGGCAGTATTGCTTACAAGATTATAAAAAAGTGCATGGACATAATCATTTTGCCATGAACCGAGACCGCTTGTTTTGATATCACGGCTGAATTTAAAAAATTCTTTTTTTTCGTAAAGGTCATTCAGGTTTTTAAAATTATTCTGTGTCATAGTTTTGAAAGATAATAGAACGAGCAGTGAAACAATGATTATTCTCATTACAATTAGTTTTAATTTATTCATATTACGCATTCCCTTAGCCTGCCCCGCCTTCGCGGGGAAAGTGGGAATCTTTTGTTTCTAACTAATACTTATATGATCTTACAGACTGCGAGAATTTTTTTGTAAATCTTTAAGAAATTCATTATTTGAGTACTCTGAAATATTTGCAGTTTTTAAGCATACTTTATATAGTAAAGTCTCAAAATGACTGTTTTCCCGCTTTCGCGGGAATTCTCCGTAAGCCGAGTTAATTTATTCAAAATTACGATTAATTATTTTGTAAGGATTGTAAAAAAGCGACAAACTATTTTTCTAATCTGCCGTATTTGATTTTTTTCTGTCTGGATACGAAAGCCGTTGGCAGAATCCCTATTAATTTTTTGAATTCTCTATAATAGTGCGATTGGTCATAATAACCGGCATTGACAAGCACATCATACTGGTCGGTATTCCCGGTTGCAAGCTCTCTTGTAGAAGAGTGGATCCTGATAAGCCTGCAAAATTCCTTTGGAGATAAACCGGAAGACTCAAGAAACTTTCTTTGAAACTGCCTTTTCCCGATTTTCAATTTTTCAACAAGTACTGATTCCCTGATATTGCCGCCGGAATTTATCATTAAACTAATCGATCCTGCAATTTCGTCATCAGGAAACTTGATAAGTTGTGATAGTTCTGCTGCTAGTTTACCCATATAATTGATAATGGACCTTTCAGTTTTTGCACTGTATATGTTTTTGATCAAGCTGCCGTAATTGCCAAAAACGCTGATGTTACTGCTATTTATTAACTTATCTTTAAGAACAGCCGGCTTCAAACCTATTGCCGAAGGAAGAAGCCCCGGCTTAAATCTGAATCCAACCAGAAGTATTTCAGTTGAAGTAAGCAAAGTACTTTTTACAGAACACGGGCCAAGAACAGCAAGTCTATCCTTTGATTCGCTCTTACCGGATCTAATATATATTAATGTTGCAGTATAGTCAGGAAGGAGATAGAAGGATACTTTCTCATTATTAACAGTTTTACATTTGAATGTCCAGATCTTATCGATGTATTCAGATTGGCCGCTCTTTAGGGGATATTCATTGTAAACATTATCTGAGAGTTTCTCACCGGACATGAATCCAAAATAACGAAACGGAGCTTAATTTGAAATGTAAGAGATCAAATGGACATTTGAATAGGGTATTCAGGAATATCAAACAATTCCGGTTTGTAGATATATGTTATCTTTAATAATTCCGAATATTTATCCTCATTAACGGAAAATGTTTCTCCATTTTCCATTGTGAATGAAAATGCAGGGCTATTTTCGAGATTCAAAGGATCTGTTTCAGGCATATCATTATATTTTATGATTTATGAGTTAACTAAATCTTGGTGTATAACTTGTTTCCTGGAATTTAATGTTATAAGTGGTACCTTTTGACTGAATGTGCTCAATTGTTCCTTCAAGCTGGCTTACAAGCAGCTCAACAAGATACAACCCAATGCTTGTAACATGGCCGTTAACCAGTGTAAAAGGGACTCCAACACCGTTATCATGGTATTTAAGAATGTAATTGTTATCATCAGTTTTCTTTAGATCAATAACAATTTCACCGTGCTTTTTATCAGGGAAGGCGTGCTTAAATGAATTGGTTACCAGTTCATTTACCAATAACCCGAAAGGAACAGCTGTATCAATAGTGAATTGTATATTAGCGGCATTTACCTTTATTTTTACTTTGTTAGTCAGCTCGCCATATGAAGCAGATAAATAACCGGCAATACTAAGCAGGTATTCTTCCATATTAATACTGCCCAGATCGTTTGAATTATATAACAACTGGTGTATCAAAGCCATTGATCTTACCCTGTTTTGGCTGATTGTCAATTGCGATTTCAGCATAGGATCATCAACCGATGTTGCCTGCAGGTTCAGAAGGCTCACAACGATTTGCAGATTATTTTTCACACGGTGATGTATTTCTTTAAGCATTACTTCTTTTTCTTTCAGGGCTTTTTGAAGCTGTTCTTCATGGTGTTTCTTTTCAGTTATATCGTTCTTTATTGCAATAAAATTAATGATCCTGTCATTGTTATCAACTACAGGAGTAATTTTTATTTCTTCCCAATACAGTTCACCGTTTTTTTTCCTGTTGCAAAGATCACCTTCCCATGTTTTCCCTGTTAATATATTTGTCCACATTTCCTTGTAAACAGTTTGCGAAGTCTGTCCAGAATTGAACAGATAGGTGTTTTTACCTATTATATCATCTTTAGAATAACCCGTTAGAACCTCAAATGCTTTATTGACATATTCTATATTACCATCTATATCGGTAATTACTACAGTATTAGAGCTTTGCTCAACAGCAGTAGAGAGTTTGTGAATCTTTGTTTCTGCTTTAATTCTCTCGGAAATATCACGGGAATTGACAACTATTTTATCTGAATGAGGAAAAGATCCAAACTTTGCTGCTACAGACTCTAAATAACAATAAGTACCGTCTGCTTTCAAGAACCTGAAAATGATGCTGATTGTCTTGCCCGGATTGTTTACACCATCCTGGAATGCAGAATAAACCCGCTTTAAGTCTTCTTTGTGAATAAGCGTAAACACATTCATCCCGATTAGCTCATCCATACTATATCCAAGGATCTTTTCGATCGATTTACTTTCGTAAAGTATGATACCGGTTTCACTTAATATAGTAATTATATCAGAAGAGTAGTTTATGAGAGTTCTTAGAAGCTCATCATTAATACTTTCTTTATTCAAACCATGATCTGTAACAGGATCTTCCTTTTTTACCAATTTAAGGTTATCCACAAACAGCAGCTGATTCGAAATTTGTGCTTCGTTCATTAAGAATGTCATATACTTTTTCAAACTCCATTGCTTTATCAAAAAATTGTTCTGCTCCAAGGCTTTTGCACTTATCGCGGTAATACTGGTAATCCAGGTTAGATAGTACAATAACGTATGGTTTTTGTGCCATACCGGAAATCTCTTCAAGAACTCTGATACCGTGACCGAATTTCAATGAAATATCAAGTATCACATAATCAGGCTTCAGTACTTTTATCATTTTTACAGCTGTATATCCATCTGAAGCTCTTCCTTGGATCTCAATCTCTCCCAATGGCTCAAGAAGGTTTATCAGTCTTTGCACTATCAAGTCAGAATCTTCAATTATCAGTAATTTATAGGGCACTTTGTTATCTATTTAATTATACAAATATAACCCTAAATGTATATTGACTGTTAGTGTATAATAAATGAAACAAATGTAGTGAAAAATGCTACAAAATATGGGATTTTGTTGTATTTAATAGAGTTAAATCAATCAATCAGGTTATTGTGCATTGCATACTGCGATAGCTCGACATTCGAGTTCATACTAAGCTTCTCCAGTATTCTGGCCCTGTAAGTGTTTACTGTATGAACACTTATTGAGAGCTCTTCTGCAATTTCAGTAGCTTTGCTTCCAGAGGCAATTTTTATGAATACTTCATACTCCCTGTCTGATAAATTCTCATGCGGCTGCTTATCAATATCATCCGATAGTATATCTACTAACCGGTTAGCCAGGGCCTTAGAAACGTATTTCCTTCCGGCTAATACAGTTCTGATTGCCTTGACAAGTTCATCCGGAGCGCTTTCTTTTGTAAGGTATCCTGCAGCGCCTGCTTTAAGGGCTCTGATCGCAAACCTGTCTTCGGGGTGCATGCTCAAAATAAGTACTTTGTACTTTTTTTTCATTGCTTTAAGATCTTTCAATACATCCAGTCCGCTCTTTCCCGGCATAGAAATATCCATAATAACTACATCCGGCTGCAGGCTTAATATCATTTCCAGTGCATCGTTAGCGTTGGAAGCCTCGCCGATTATCTTCATATCAATTTCATCGTGAACGGTCTTTTTTATCCCTTCCCTTAGAAATGCATGATCATCTGCAATCAGAATTTTTATTATATTCTCAGGCATGCTGTTATAAGCGTTTTAATTTCGTATTCAAATTTACTCCTTCTCTTCTGAGAGCTGAAAAAAAGAAAGTTCGCCGCTATTCAAACAAGCGGTTTCTCAGTAGTCCCGCCCACTCGGCAATAGAAAATCTAAGTCAATAATAATATATGAAAAAATTTGAAAAATAAATATACTAAATATATAATTAGCTTAAATTTACCGGTTATTCATAATATCTTCAATTTCCGCAGCTTCAAGAGGTATTGATGACATTAAGTCTGTATTACCATTTTCAGTGATCAAAATATTATTCTCAAGTCTAACTCCAAGTTTTTCCTCACGAATATATATCCCGGGTTCACACGTAAGAAGCATGCCAGCTTTCATAGGTACATTAAAATCACCGATATCATGAACTGCAAGCCCGAGGAAATGCGAGACATCATGCGGATAATATTTCTTGAATTCGGGTGATTTATTTGATATATCTTTTACATCAGCAGGTTTAAGGAGCTTAAGATCAACAAGTTCTTTTGCGATCAATTCTCTTGTAACCAATTGCAGTTCTTTTACAGTTTTTCCGGGTTTCATTTCACTTATTGTTCCACGCAGTGTACGTAAGACCGCATCATAAACCTCCCTTTGCCGCTTGGAAAACTTTCCGCTGACCGGTATAGTTCGGGTCATATCAGCATTATAATTTGAATATCCTGCTGCAGCATCTATCAGCAGTATATCTCCTTCTTTACACATGCAGTCATTCTTGATATAATGCAGGAAGCATGAATTTTCACCTGAGGCAATAATGGGTTCATAATCAGCGAAACTGCTTCCTCTCCTGATAAATTCATGGGATAGTTCTGCTTCGATTTCATACTCATACACTCCTGGTTTCACAAAATTTAAGACCCTGCGAAATCCGCTTTCTGTCAGATCACACGCCTGCTGAGCCAGATCAGCTTCCCATTTCTGCTTAATAACCCTAAGACTGTAAATTAACGGAGCCAGCCTGAGATAGTTATGTAAAGGATATCTTTTTCTGCAATAGTTTATGAATCTAAGTTCTCTTGTTTCAACAATATTATCAGCTCTATCGTGCTCATTACTATTGATATACAGATTATTTACACTGCAAAGAATATCTGCAAGTATGCTTTCAAACTTAGAAAGATCCTGAACCGTTTTCACACCCGAAATTTCAGTTGCATCGGCTGGCGAAAGCTTTTTTCCTTCCCAAACTTCAAGTTCCGGGTTGTAGTCTCTGATAAAAAGTATCTCCCTGGATTTTTCATCAATAGCCTGTGGATAAAGCAGCAAAACAGATTCTTCCTGTAAAATACCTGAGAGATAAAACAAGTCACTGTTTTGAACAAACTTCATAGTGCCATCTGCATTTGTTGGCATTATGTCATTTGAATTAATGATGGCAGCAGAGCCCGGTTCCAGTAAAGCAGCCAGTCTTTTCCTGTTTTCAACGAAATGAGAGCTTTCGATCTTTGGATAGTGCATATATTAAGTTTAATTATTCTATAAATAGAAATGAATTCACAAATTAGTTATAATACGATAAACTGGCAATCTTTAAAAAAGGGTATTTTTTTGATTTACCCGGATAAATTCAGATACTAATTTCTTTCTTTATAATCAGCGCCCTTGAAATTTATACGAAATTCACTTCCGCCCATAGACACAAATTCAAGGGTTCCGCTCATCTGTTCAACAAGTGTTAACACAAGTTTCAATCCGAATGATTTTGCTTCGTTAATATCAAAATTTTTGGGAATTCCTATTCCATCATCTCTTATAACCAGCCAGTATTCCATCTTAAATTCATCGTATGCTGCACTGATAAATATTTTCCCGGTTCTGCCATCGGCAAAAGCATGCTTAAGCGCATTGGAAATTAATTCATTTATTATCAGCCCTGCCGGAATGGCGTTATCAATTGACATAAATATATTTGTAACATCTATTTCTATTTTAACTCTGTCTTCAAGCATACCAAATGAATGCTGAAGATGAGTCGCAACGGTCTGAACATATTCTTTAAAATCTATATTGGCAAGGTCCTTGGTTTGATATAGCTTTTGATGTATCAAAGACATTGATTTTACCCGGTTCTGACTTTCCTTGAACAAAAGCTTTACTTTCTCATCCTGAACGTAACTTGACTGAAGCTTCAGCAGACTCGTGACTATCTGGAGATTGTTTTTCACCCTGTGATGAATTTCTTTTAGAAGTATTTCCTTTTCATTTAATGATTTCTTGAGAGTTTCTTCGGATTTTTTCTTTTCAGTTATGTCTCTTTTTACACCCCAAATGCTGACAAGGGATCCATTTTCTATAATACCAACTGCATTTCCCATAAAATACCTGGTATTCCCATTCAGATCTTTTTCAATCGATTCCTCTTCTATCGTATTGTAATTATTCATTATAAACTTTCTGTCACGCTCTATCTCATTTATATTCACATAAGCTAGCTCTCCCGTATTTTTACCAAACAATTCCTCAGCCTTGTTCATACCGTACATATTGGCATAAACATCATTGCATTCGCCAATATAAGCATTTCTGATCATGATCTTTATTTGCTCATCAATTGCCAGGTTAACCGGAACAGGCTCTTTAAATTCCAGCCTGTAAATACCTTCAGAACTCTGTTTCACAAACGTCCTGTATCTTTCTTCACTTTTTTTGATCTCTTCCAGGTGCAGAGCCTGTACTATTTTTACAGAACAAAGGGAAGCAATTGATTTGAGGATACTCAAATGAAAGTCTTTAAAAAAATTTTTATCCGGATGTTCAGAATCTATTACTCCGATTACTTTCCCTTCGCTATGAATTGGCACTGCAATTTCCGAAAGTCTGAGTTCATCATCTATTACATACCTTGGGTCTTTAGAAGTATCCGGCACAATTTCAGCTTCGCCCCTCTGGGCTGCCGAGCCAATGATCCCCTCACCCATTTTCAAATGCAGCGGGTTAAGAATTTCAAATCCGCGGATATTCTTTCTGCCGTAAGCGGCTTTTTGCAGCAGCATTCCGCTTTTTTCATCCAAAAGATAAATAGCACAATCTACGAACGATAATTTTGAGAAACAGTTTTCAGTAATATCCCACAGGATCTCTTCAACTGTATTCTGTTTCAACAGCGAAGTTGTGAAATAATTCAGGATTTTAGAGTATTCTATATTCTCTTTAAGCTGCTGATCAACTTTCTTTCGGGCAGTAATGTCTTTTTGCATTCCCCAAACTCGCGCTAGAAGCCCTTTTTCAATAACTCCAACAGCGTTATTTTGGAAATATTTTATATTCCCGTCTTTATCAATTTCAGATGATTCGGCATCAGTGATCCGGTAATTATTTTCAACAAAATACGCGATCATTTCCCTGTTATCTTTGTCATCAGGCAGCAGAAATTCACTCATTTTTTTGCCGACCAGTTCTTCTGCAGAACTATACCCATACATCTTAGCCATTGCATCATTACATTCTGCAGTATAAAATGAATCAAGAATTTCATTAACTTGCTCAGCAGGCGGCAGAATCACCGGAACCGGTTTAAGCGCTTCAATTCTATATATACCTTCAGTACTTTGTTCAATGAATGCCTTGTACTTCTGCCGGCTTTCTTTAATCTCTTCAAGAATTTTCTTCTTCTCGCTGATATCGGTAGCAATACCTATTACTGCGGGTTTTAGATTAAACTCTATGACCCTGGCCGAGTAATTTATCCATTTTTCATCACCGCTTTTGGTTCTGATCTTTAGCTCGTAATTATCCACAACATTCTTTCCCTGCTGCCTGGCCCTGCCTCGTTCCCTGGCAAGATCAATCGAATCAGGATGAACCAGTGCCCAGAAATTCATTCCTATCAATTCTTCCGGAGTGTATCCTGTAACAACTTTTGAATATGGATTTGCATATACAAAATTATCTCCTTGAAAGATGACAATCTGAGCAGGGGTAGATTCCGCAACTGCACGGAATTTTTCCTCACTGTGGCTCAAAAAATCCTCAGCGATCTTTCGTTCTGTAATATCAAAAACGATTGCTAAAGTACACTTTTTACCATCAAAAATTATCCGGGTTGCAGAAATTTTTACCCATTTAAATATTCCCGACTTGGACTTTAATTTGACTTCGTAGTGCTGTGGAACAATTTCTCTTTTTTGCCTTGCCAGCCCTCTTTCCTTAACCATCTCAGCAAAATCAGGATGTACGATATCCCAGAAATTCATTTCATAGAGTTCTTTCGGGGTATAACCTGACAAAATTTCTGAATAAGGATTTGCATACAAAAGTTTATTTCCGTGGATAATGATAATGGAAGCAAGTGCAGCTTCTGTAAGCGCTTTGAATCTTTCTTCACTTTCCCTAAGTTTATTTTCAGCTTTAAATCTGAATAAGGACATTCTTATGCAGGAATTGAGATCGCGTTCATTTACAGGTTTAAGTAAATAACCATAAGGATCAGTTGACCTGGATTTCTTGATTATCTCCTCATCCTGATGAGCACTTAGATACACAATTGGAATTTTCCCGCCTCTGTTGATAATTGCAGCAGTTTCTATTCCATCAAGTACGCCTTTTAACTTAATATCCATAAGTATTAGGTCAGGCTTTAGCTTGTTCGAAAGCTGAACTGCTTCCAGACCGGTTGAGGCAATGCCAACACACTCAAACTTAAGTTTATCAAGGCTTCGCCAGATATCGTTTGCTATGAGCGCTTCATCTTCAACGATAAGGATCTTAGGAACAGGCATCGCGTTCTGTTTCAAAAACATTCATAATTCTAGATTATAAATTAAAGAAAAACATCAGTTAATGAGTACTTTTAGGAATTATGAAAAAACCCATTCAGCAATATCTGAATGGGTTTTTAACAGAGCTGGCGAAGAGATTCGAACCCCCGACCTGCGCATTACAAGTGCGCTGCTCTACCAACTGAGCTACGCCAGCAATATCAATAAATATAACTTTCCTTTTAGTTATGTTCAATGAAGTAATAAATTCTTCCGGGTTAAAGATAAATGTAATGTTACAGCAAGCGTATACAAAGCAGGAAATAATTGTGAACCCTGTATTCACTGTGAACTTATGTCGAATTTATTCATTTTCATTTCTGATTCTTTTAGTTATAATGTATTATTCAAAATTTACGTTTTTTTTCTGTACGGGCTAAAATTAGCTTCATATCCATTCAATAACGCATTTTCAGGAGGTTATAATGAAAAAAGCATTTAAATATTGTATTTTTTTGTCATTGGTTATTGTTACAGTATTCTTGTCGTTCAATGGCGGATATGTAACCGGACCGCCTTTTATTCAGAATGAATCAATCTTCAGTTCCGGCGGGCCTGATTCATTTGGTTACACCTGGCGCGATACAATACTGACAGCAGGGACTCTTGGGTTTAAGGATACTACATGGGGAACAGGCACATGGACAAGAGTGAACGGTTTAGGCGATGATAACCTTGTTGGCCCTTTCGCTATGGGCTGGAGCTTCAGGTATTATTACTACAATGTTAACCAGTTTTGGATTGGTTCTAACGGCTGGCTTACATTCAGGAATCCGGGTGCATCACAGCTTGCATCTCCATTCCCAAATATTCCGGCAACTACTCCGCCGAATGACCTGGTTGTGCCATATGCGGCTGACCTGAATTTTACAGGAACAAATAACCCCGGCAGAGTTTATTATTACACAAATAACACAGATACATCCATAATATCATTCTATAGTGTTCCTTTCTGGCAGCAGGCGGCGCCTACTTTTAATGGCGCAAATACTTTCCAGGTAATATTTACTTCTGCTGATAGCTCAATAACATTCAAATACAAAGATACCAGCGGAACTTTGGCAACCCCGGACCTGGTAACAGGTATTGAAAATCTTACAGGCCTTATAGGTCTGCAGGTTTCAAGAAATGCTTATGCAACCGAAAACAAAGAAGTTAAGTTCAAGTATCCGCCTGTTGTTACTTACCAGGTAAGGGATGTAACGGTTAAATCAGTAGATAATCCAAACAACGGCGGAATTATCAAACTTGTTGGTGATACAATTGCAGTAAACGCAGTAATAGAAAATGTAGGAAATGTCAACGTTTCGAGCTTTAGCGCTGCGATGACAATAAGAACAGTAACTAATACTCTTGTCAGAAGTGACACCGTTTCGGTTCCTGCCCTAAATGCAGGCGCTAACAGCCCGATCAGCTTCAATAATACATTTATTCCAACAACTCCTGGATTCTACTTTATTAGAGTAAGAACATTGCTTGTAGGTGATCAGGTTACCTTGAATGATTCGACTCAGATTGAGCTTAACGTACTGCCAAGAACTGGCGTAATGGAGCTTGCTTATGAAAACGGACTTGCAAACGGAACAGGTATTTCATGGTCCGGAGGCAGCGGTTCAGTTGGAACTTACTTTATTCCGCCTATTTATCCGGTAAGAATTGATACTGTAAAGTTTTATATGACAAATGTTGCAGCAGGTTATACAGCAAAGATACTTGATGATGACGGCGCAAACGGCACACCGGGTACCCAGTTGTTTTCACAAGTGATGCCTCCTGCAACTGTTAACACTTTTGCAAAAGTACCTGTAACAGGTGTTAATATTACCTCCGGCGGATTCTATGTAATATGGCAAATGGGAGGCGAAAGCGTACAGCTTGCAACTAACATAACTGCGCCAATTTCAAGAAGAAGCATTGAAGGCTTCGGCAATGATTATGCACCATTCAGAAGAGCAGATACCGATGATCCGCTGATCAGAGCCACTGTATTCAGCAGTGTGATCGGGATTCAGCAGGTTTCTTCGGAAGTTCCTGTGAGATTCTCTTTAGAGCAGAATTATCCGAATCCGTTCAATCCTGCAACTAATATTAAGTTCAGCATACCTAAGCAGGAACTGGTTAAGTTAGTTGTTTATGATATCCTTGGAAAAGAAGTTGCTACTTTGGTTAATGAGAACATGAGTCCGGGTATTTACAAAGTTGATTTCCCTGCCCGTACAGGCGGGAACGGCTCGGCATATGCTTCGGGAATTTATTTCTACAGGATAGAATCTGCAAGCTTTACAGATGTTAAGAAGATGATATTGATAAAATAACGCAGTTATTTTTGCCTGTCCCGAGTATTCGGGAAAATCCGCTTTTGACGGATTAATTAAGTAATATTCTGTTTTTTATAAAAAAGCCCCGCTGAAAAGCGGGGTTTTTTTATTGCAATTCTTCGGCAAGAAATTCTTTTAGTTTTACCATAGCCTTGCCTCTGTGAGAAATCCCATTTTTTACTTCCGGGCCAAGTTCTGCAAAAGTCTTGTTGTATCCGATTGGCTGGAACAGCGGGTCATAACCAAATCCGCCTGTTCCTCTTAACTCATTTATTATCGTTCCTTCGCAAATTCCATCGAATAGCCACTTATCAAGTCCGTTATACAGCAATATCACACATTTGAATCTCGCAGTTCTTTCTTCCGGCCTGGCTGATCTCATCATATCAAGCAGCTTATCACAGTTTTTTCTGTCGTTGGCATCTTCACCTGCAAAACGCGCGGAATAAACTCCGGGGGCACCGCCTATATGATCAACAATCAGGCCTGAATCATCTGCAATAGTTGGAATTCCGGTAATATCAAAAACAGCTTTGGCTTTTATGAATGCATTTTCTTCGAATGTATTTCCGGTTTCGGGAATATCTGGAATGTTCTCATAATCCAAGAGAGAAAGTACTTCTATATCCAATCCATCAAGCAGAGTTTTTATCTCTTTCAGCTTTCCTGTGTTTTTTGAAGCGATTATCAATTGTCTCATGTTACCCGTTCCCCGCAAATGTTTCTTTGTACTGAAGCTGGTAAAGCTTGGAGTATATTCCGCCCATTTCGATTAGCTCATAATGCGTACCTGTTTCGCGTATCTCGCCTTTGTGCATTACAATTATCTTATCGCACTTTTGGATTGTTGATAGCCTGTGTGCAATAATTATGGACGTTCGTCCTTCCATAAGTTTATCGATTGCGTTTTGTATTAATATCTCAGAATGTGTATCAACACTGGAAGTCGCTTCATCAAGTATGAGTATCCTTGGGTCATAAGCCAATGCGCGGGCAAATGTTATAAGCTGTCTTTGCCCCTGTGAGAGCGTCACACCGCGCTCTTTAACATTCTGCAAGTACTTGAGCGGCAGTTTATCAATGAAATGATCAATCCCGATTATTTTGGCGCAATCCTTGATCTTTTCTTCACTGATATTATCATTATTAAGGCTGATATTATTTGTAATTGAATCCGAAAACAGGAAAATATCCTGCACAACCAGCCCGATATTCTTTCTAAGGTCAGATTGTTTAATATCTTTGATGTTAATCCCATCAATAAGTATTTCGCCTTTTTGAATATCATAGAATCTAAGCAGGAGATTCATAATTGAAGACTTCCCTGCTCCTGTAGCTCCCACAAAAGCTACTTTCTCACCCTGCTTAATATTAAAGGAGATATTTTTTAATACATAATTTTCCTTTACGTATGCAAACCATACATTTCTGAATTCTATATTACCCTTACAGTCAGTAAATTCAGCAGGGTTTTTCGGATCCCTGATAGATGCTTTTCTATCAAGCAGTTTAAATATCCTCTCCGATGATGCCATTGCAGTCTGCATGATATTATACTTTTCCGAGAGATCCCTGATAGGCCTGAAGAACATTTCGGAGTATTGAATGAAGGATATCAATATACCAATAGTAATAGCCCCCTCAATAGCTTTTCCGCCGCCATACCAGATGATCAGGCCGCCTGAAATTGCACCAATAAGCTCAACAACCGGAAAGAATACTGAATAATATAGTACCGATTTCTTGTTTGCTTTTGTGTGGTCATAGTTTATCTTCTTGAAATCCTCCAGTGTAGTTTTATCTTTATTAAAAATTTTAACTACCAGTATGCCTGTAATGTGCTCTTGCAGGAAAGCATTCATTTTGGCAAGGTAGTATCTGACATCTCTAAAAGCGATCCTCACCTTTTTTCTGAAGATTATTGTGGTGTATATCAATGGTATCACTACAGATAGTGCGATCAGAGTCAATTGCCAGCTAAGCGAGAACATAAAAAATAATATCCCGCCAATTATGAATATATCGGCAAATACCATTACAATACCGGAAGAAAACATTTCGTTTAATACTTCAATATCATTGGTAAGCCTTGTTACCATTCTGCCTACCGGATTTTTATCAAAGAAACTCATTGAAAATTTTTGAATGTGTTTAAAAAGCTCCATCCTGAGGTCAAATATTGTCTTTTGCCCTATCCACTGAGTTAAGTATGTCATTATATACTGCACAAGCCCCTGGAAAACAAGTGTGCCCAGCAGGATGAGGATAATATTCCTGAGACCAATGGGATCTTTATTTACTATGTAGCTATCAATTGCAATTTTTGTCAAGTAAGGCCTGATAGTACTGAGTAGTGCAACTCCTACTGTTAAGAAGATCGCAAGAAACACCCATTTGGAATAGGGTTTAAGATACTTGATGAGCCTTTTCATCAGGCGGGAATCGTATGCTTTGCCCAGTACTTCTTCCTGTTCAAGGTCATCCGGCTCTTTGATCAGATTGACCGGTTCTTCCGGAAGTTTTACCTGTTCTTTAGTGTTCTTTGTCTGCTGGTCTTTCATTAAAGCTCTTTCAATTCCTCTTCAAGAAGCTGTTTCTGGTAGATATCTGCGTAAATTCCATTTTGCTGAATTAACCGGTCATGAGAGCCGGTTTCGGCAATAGAGCCATCCTTCAATACAATAATTCTGTCTGAATTCTTGAGTGTTGATACCCTGTGACTGATAAGTATTGTGGTTCTCCCCTTCATTATATCTTTCAAACCGTTTAATATCTCTTCTTCTGTATAAGTATCAACCGCAGAAAATGCATCGTCGAGAATGAGTATAGCGGGATCGCTTACAATTGCCCTGGCAATTGATGCTCTTTGCTTCTGCCCGCCGGAGAGGTTTATACCGCGCTCGCCCAGTATAGTATCAAATCTCTTAGGGAATGAGTTGACATCTTTATATATCTGTGATATCTTTGCGGCTTCGATGACTTTATCTTTGTTGAACGATTTTTCGGAATAAGCAATGTTGTTTTCAATCGTATCTGAGAATAAGAATGTTTCCTGCGGAACGTAACCGATAGATGTCCTGATCCTGCTTAGCGGTATTCCTCTGAGCGGGATCCCGTCAACCAGTATGCTGCCTTCTTCAATATCAAAAAGCCTTGGAATGAGGTTGACAAATGTTGATTTCCCTGAGCCGGTGTGCCCGATTATACCGATTGTTTCACCGGCATTTATTTCAAAGCTTATATTTTTGAGTACATACGGCAGACTTTCATCGTACCTGAAATTCACATTCCTAAACTCAATTGAGCCTTTTATCGGGGCATCTTTGAAGTATTCTTTTACAAGAACAGGGTCATCTTCAATTTCAGGTTTGTGATCAAATACTTCGATGAGCCTTTTCATTGATGCTTCGGCGCGCTGTGTAAGATTGATTATCCACCCGAGTGAAATTATCGGCCATGTCAGGAGTCCGAGGTAAATTATGAATGCCGTAAGCTCCCCTATTGACATTTCGCCGTTAATGATCTTATTTCCGCCAATGTAGAGAACTATGATAACCGAGAATCCTGTAAGCAGGAACATCATGGGGTATGAAAACGACTGAACTTTGGCAAGATCAAGATTCTTCTTCATGTATTCAAGAGAGAGTTTTCTGAAATTTGCGGTTTCGCTTTCTTCTCTTACATAAGCCTTCACCACTTTTATTCCTGATAAGTTTTCCTGTGCTTTGGTGGTCAAGTCCGAAAACTGTTCCTGCACGCGCTCGAACTTATAATTTATGCTTTTGCCTATTCTGTAAACTACATATGATATCAGCGGAATTGGCACTACAGCAATTAAGGTCAATTCAGCATTAAACGATATCATAAGAGAAATTGCCATTGTAAAATTAATACAAGTTTCCGCAGTGTACATAATGCCCGGCCCGAGGAAGTTCCTAACGGCAGAAATATCATTGGTTGCAAGCGCCATAATATCACCGGTTGGATGAAAATGAAAATACTGCTGATCCTGTATGAGGATATGCCCGAAGAAATCATTTCTCAGGTCATTTTCGATTTCACGGGAGACCACTATGATAGTCTGGCGTGTTAAGTACAGGAAAATGCCGCTCATAGCCGCAAAGCTTACGGTAAGCAGAGCATATTTATACAAAGTGTGGAATTCAGCATTATCCCTTATCTGGTCAATTGCTTTGGAAATAACAAAAGGGATGAGATTTGTGAATATAGCGCTGAAGGTTATAACAATAAATCCGATAAACAGCTTTTTCTTATATCTTTTCAGATACGGGATAAGTCTTCTAAGATGTGTCATTACGCAAATTTATTGCATAATTATTAATGAATCTATGAAAAAGCAAAAACCCCGCATTGCTATTTTGCGGGGCAAGAAATATCTAATTATGAGTACTGTGTGCTGAATTTACTTTATCAGCACCATCCTTTTTGTTTCAGAAAATGAACCTGCCTCCAGCACATAATAATAAACACCGCTCGGCAAATTTGTGCCATTAAAATCAACATCGTAAGTGCCGAGTGAGAGTTCCTGATTTACCAAAGTCTGAACTTCTTTTCCCAGCACATCAAATACTGTTACGCGAACAAATCCGAAATCCGCAATCCGAAATCCGATATGCGTATTTGGATTGAACGGGTTTGGATAGTTTTGGGCTAGCGAAAATTCCGATGGTATTTTCGCATTAATAAGATGAATACCAACTAATGAAGTATCTCCATACAGAACCCCATTAACTAAACATCCGTTAAGAACAGTCGAATACGTTCCTGTCATACCGGCTGTAAAAGTAGTTACTAACCCCACATTTTTAGCGAAGGTCCTCGTCCTGTAGCCATAATCATAGTTTGCGTAAAATCCTTTTCTTTTGAATACTAAATTAAAATAATTAATATTCGAAGTATCATTACATTTATACCTGATATCACAATTATAAGTTGATGAATCGCCCAGTCGGGAAGATAGGCTATCCATATTCACTTCATTTAAAAGCCATGAACACGGAGAGTTGGAATATTTTTTGAGTGATCCAGCAGCAGAATCAAACCTGATATAGCTGGTAAACGCGCCGTATGCACCGTATTCATCCAGGCTGTAATACTCATGATTATTTAGAATCGATGTCCCGGTGATCGTCCATCTGAGGGTATGAGAGTATCCTGATGGATGTTCGGTAAATGTATAAACCCAGGTATTGCCTATCTGCAATGGCAAGTATCTAGCTGCCGCAGTATCAATAGAAAAAACTGTACTGCAAGCTGCGAACATTAATAAAAGAGCAATTTTCTTATTCATGATCTTAAAAACTTAACAAAATATTATTTCAATAAAACCATTTTCTTTGTTTCTGCAAAGCTTTCGCTTTCCAGCATATAATAATAAACACCACTCGGCAAATTTGTACCGTTAAAATCAACCTCATACGTGCCCATAGAGAGATCCTGATTCACCAGTGTCTGTACTTCCCTGCCAATTGCGTCGAATACTATAATACGAACTAATCCGAATTCCGCTATCCGAAATCCGATATGCGTGGTTGGGTTGAATGGGTTCGGATAATTTTGGGAAAGTGAAAATTGTTCCGGGACCTCCGAGCTGATTTGATTTATTCCCACAATAAAACCCGTATCGCCATAGACAACTCCATTTATTACGCATCCCAACAATTGCGAGCTATTCTGACAACCAACAGAACCATAACCACCTCCCGCAATACCAATACCTTTAACATAGCCTCTGCCAGAGCTGCTCTCAAATCCCTGTATACTGTAGCTTCTTGCTTGCCTGCTCTGTCCGAAGAAGATTAAACTACTGGTATCCCTGCAAACATATGCACTAAATTGGACTGGGGGCTGGCAATTGTATCTTATGGAATCAAGTAAACGTGCTCTCAAACTGTCATAAAGTATTTCATTGGGCCTGTATGAGCAGCCGTTGTTTGCTGAATATTCCAATACGTTTCCACTTGCTGAATCAACCCTGATATTGATGAAAGAAGGAAGATTGCTGCCACAGAAGGGACAGCTTCCCGATAAATGAATAGTAGTAAAACTTCCCTGATAATAAAGATGCCCGTTAATTATAATAGTACTTGTTATTACCAGCTTGATCCGTTTAGTGCAGATTCCGCACGCTGGCGGGTTACCTTGTTGATTGCATGAATAGACCCAAACATTGCCAATATTCAGCGGTAAGAAATTTACAATGCTTGTATCCTGTGCAAATACCGGAACCGTTAAAAATGCAAACAAACAGATACCAAGAAAATTTTTCTTCATTTCACCAGCACCATTCTTTTTGACTCTTTGTAGTTCTCGGTTTCTAACATATAATAATACACCCCGCTTGGCAAATTGCTGCCGTTGAAGTCCACCTCATATGTGCCGGGGCTCAACTCCTGATTTACGAGGGTTTGAATTTCCCTGCCAAGCGCATCGTATATTACAATACGAACCATTCCGAAATCAGCGATTCGAAATCCGATATTTGTTGAAGGATTGAACGGGTTGGGGAAGTTTTGGGTTAACGAAAAGTTTTCCGGTACTTCTGCGCTGATCTGGTTAATACCAACAACAAAATTAGTATCTCCGTATAAAACACCATTAATAACACATCCTCTCAGTACATCAAAACCCCAAACCATAGCCTCTCCCCATTCATCTCTTACCAATCCTATCCCTCTGTAATAATGAGAATTCCTGTTCCATCTATCATTTGTGAATTCCTTACAAGAAAAGGTCATACTAAAAAGACTGCGATATGAAGTGTCTTTGCAGATCCTGGAAGTATATTGGCACTTGGCAGAATCGTGAATTTTTGACCTGAGACTATCATACAGTGATTCCGGCCCGCTGCAGCCTGGATTTGGGTCATACAAATTCATTGTCAATGAATCAATCCTTAGTAATAAGAAGTTCAAACTTCCTGCTCCGTTACCTGTTATATTTACCCTTGTTCGCTCGAATTTGTAGTACTTTTTTCCTAAAGTATCAAGAATTGAAGTGATCTTAAATCGAATATAGCTTGAGCCAATCGGTGTACTGGGTGCATGGTATTCGCCATAATACACCCAAATATTACCAATCTGCAATGGCATGTATTTTGCAGCAGTTGAATCCCATGAAAATGAATTTTCAATATTTGCAAACATCGCTAAAATACTAAATAACAGTAAGAACGACTTTTTCATTTTATTAACACCATCCTTTTAGTTTCAACAAATGAACCAGATTCAAGCTTATAATAATATACTCCACTTGGCAATTCAGCACCGTTGAAATCAACTTCATATGTACCGGGTGAGAGTTCTTGATCCACAAGTATTTGAATTTCTCTTCCAAGCGCGTCGTATACAATTATCCGAACCAATCCGGATTCAGCAATCCGAAATCCGATATGTGTGCTTGGATTGAACGGGTTGGGATAATTTTGGAAAAGCGAAAAGTTTTCCGGAACTTCTGAACTGATCTGATTCAATCCTGAAAGATAATAAGCACATTTAGTAATTCCGCCGTTTGATCTGACACCCCAGCAATAAGATCCGCTTCTTGCTCTTGAAAAATGCTTGTAATTCCCCAACGGCACCGTGTACTCAACCGACCAGCCGGAGCCGCCAAACCCGCGGTATATACTTGATGTATTCCTTGTGTACCAGCAATATCCATAGTAGTCTACAAGCAATCCAAACATTACAAAACCTGAAAAGTTACCCGATCCTGTTGATGACTGAGGTGTCCAGTTCATTCCTCCATTTGAAGTCCTGATCAGATTCTCTCCGCCGGCAAGCCCATCAGTGAAACTCGGTATTCCTAAAAATTCCAGCGCGTAAGTATTCACTTCAGGCGCTGTTGATTGTGGTGTCCAGTTTGTACCAAAATTAGAGGAATAATATATTCTTGAATTGTTTGTACCAAACCAGATGAGGCTATCTACTGAATAAATTGCTTGAGAACCGATAAATATCGAGTTTTTCCATCCTGCTTCACTGCCATTTTGTGAAAGGTACATTCCCGAAGAATCCCAGTTTATGCCGCCGTTTGTTGTTCTGAAAAGGGTCCACCTGCCGCCGACCGGATTTCCCTGCAGCAATCCGCGATTTGGCTGAAGCCCTTTCATTACAATTCCATTTATGCGGCCACCCGACTGAGAAAAGACCTGAACCCAGTTAGCCCCGGAGTTTGAAGTCCGCCATACCCACGTATCTGAGCCAAGATATCCAGTTACCAGAGCTGTTGATGCATCTATTGACCATATGTTTACAAGGGAAACTGAATTCGGTATTCCGGCGCCGCTTACATTGATCCAGTTTGCTCCGCCGTTCGAAGTTCTGAGTACTGTACCGCCATTACCGCAAACCCAGATAATATCATGGCTCACCGGCGAGACCGAGTTTAATTCAACATTCACGCCTGAGTTCTGCTCTGTCCAATATTGAGAATAACCTGATAAGCGGATAAATGCAAAGAGAAATATTACAATACTGATTTTCTTCATGACTAAGAATTCTATTTTAACAGAACCATTTTTTTTGTTTCTGTAAAGCTTTCACTTTCCAGCTTATAATAATAAACTCCGCTTGGCAAATTACTGCCGTCGAAATCTACCTCATATGTACCGGGCTGAAGCTCTTGATTCACCAATGTCTGAACTTCCCTGCCAAGCGCATCATATACTATAATACGAACCAATCCGAAATCCGCAATTCGAAATCCGATATGCGTAGCTGGATTAAAAGGGTTTGGATAGTTTTGAGAAAGCGAAAAATTTTCCGGAATTTCAGTTGAAATTTGGTTAATACTAACCAAGCTTGTATCACCATATAAAACACCATTAATTAAGCATCCTTGCAACGTATGTCCCGTTGAGAACTGTGCACCGTATTGGTCGGTACGAACCCTGCCGATCCCTAATACCAATATATGGCGGTCCCCCCCTTCAAAATAATTTGTCCAGTAAAACGATTTACTTTTTATATTCAGATTGAAAATATTATAATTAGCAGTATCTTCACATCTGTACCACTTTCCTCCGCATGAATAAGCTGAATCATTTTTCCTTATATTCAAGCTATCCATTATACAATCTGTGTGACTTACCGTGTCATAAGTGTACAAATTGCCTGTTAACGAATCAATTCTGCAATAGTTATAACTTGTATGTTGTATTGTGCCGTTATTCTGAAATTGATCAAGTTTCGAAAAGTAATAAAGATGATTATTAATTAATATTGTAGATATTATTTTCTGACTTACATTAGGCGGAGGCATAATTGGGTAAGCAAATCCATGCCAAGTCCACCTGTTTCCTATCTTTAATGGAAAATATTTGAATATGTTACTATCAATGGGTAAACAAGATACTGATTGAGCAAATAATAAAAAGATTATAACTATTTTCATTTTAGTAACACCATCCTTTTTGTTTCATTAAATTCACCTGATATTAGAGTATAATAATACACTCCGCTCGGCAAATTGCTTCCATCGAAATCAACTTCATAAGTACCGGGCTTGAGTTCCAGATTAAATAGAGTTTGAATTTCCCTGCCAAGCGCATCGTAAACTACCAGTGTGGTTAACACACCCCGTCCGCCTTCGGCGTCCACCCCTCTCGAGAGGGGAATTTGAAACTTGATCTTTGTTGAAGGATTGAATGGGTTTGGGTAGTTTTGGGATAAGGAAAATTTATTTGGAACTTCTGAGTTGATTTGATTAATTCCAACGAAAGTGTTAGTATCGCCGTAAAGAATTCCGTCAATCACACAGCCCTTGAGCCAGAATACTATGGGGTACATTTCTCCATAAGCACTGTATATTAAGCCGAAATGTTTGTAGTATTTTTTGGGAAATAGTGCAGGACCGCTATTCCAGTCAAAAGACAGTTCAGTTGTCTGCAAGCCCCATGCTGTAAGCCCGGAAATTGAAATAAGTTTCCGTTTCTGCAAAGTGTCATTGGGACAGATCTTTGAAAAATTATTGACGCTTGATGCAAGACTGTCAACTGTTTCAAAACCAAACTGATTACATGCATATGTAGTGAAGCTTATCAATTTACCATCTGTAGAATCCACTCTGAACCAGCTGGCTCCTCCGCCAAATCCGCTCATGTGATCAGTTCTGGAAAAATAGTAATACTTATGGCTGCCAATCACTGTATCCTTGGTTACTGTGCATTTGAAGTAATATGTATAAGGATTTGGCGGCGGTGCATTGATCGTTCGCATATAAGTCCACTGGTTTCCTATTTTTAAAGGAAAGAACTTTGTTGAGTTAGTATCTACTGAATACAATGCTGATGCCGTTACAATAACAAAGAAAGTCAGGAATATTACATAGAATTTCATTTTCGCCTCCTACTTACTATAGTGACATTTGTCCCCTG